>CAJWAC010000003.1 GCA_913020555.1 uncultured Polaribacter sp.
AAATATGTAAGAATGTGTTGAGGTGGTTTGCGTGATGAAGCAGAAATTAGAGGTCATAGAAAAACATATATAGGTGCAATGCCAGGAAGATTAATTCAGAATTTAAAGAAGGCAGGTACTTCTAATCCTGTTTTTGTTTTGGATGAAATTGATAAATTGGGGCAAAGTCATCAAGGAGATCCTTCCTCTGCAATGCTAGAGGTTTTAGATCCAGAGCAAAATACCTCATTCTATGATAATTATTTAGAGGTTGGATATGATTTATCTAAAGTTTTATTTATAGCAACAGCCAATAACTTAGGTCAAATTCCTTGGGCTTTGCGAGATAGAATGGAAATTATAAATGTTACTGGTTACACTATTGAAGAAAAAATAGAAATTGCCAAAAGACATTTATTACCAAAACAACTTAAAGAACACGGATTAACCAAGGAACATTTAAAGCTTGGAAAAAAGCAAATAGAAAAAATTGTTGAAGGTTATACTCGTGAATCTGGTGTTCGTGGATTGGAAAAGCAAGTGGCAAAGGTAGTTCGTTTTGCAGCTAAATCTATTGCTTTAGAAGAAGAATATGATATTGTTTTATCATCAGAAAAAGTTGAAGAAATTCTTGGAACACCAAGAAATAGAGGAAAATACGAAACAAATGATGTTGCGGGAGTGGTTACAGGCTTGGCATGGACAAGTGTTGGTGGAGATATTTTATTTATAGAATCAATTTTATCAAAAGGTAAAGGATCACTTTCTATTACGGGTAATTTAGGGACTGTAATGAAAGAATCTGCAACAATAGCTTTGCAATATATTAAATCTAATGCGGAAGCATTTGGTATAAAACCTGAAATAATAGAGAAGTACAATGTGCACATTCATGTTCCTGAAGGTGCAACTCCAAAAGATGGGCCAAGTGCAGGAATTACGATGTTGACTTCACTCATTTCTTCTTATACACAACGTAAAGTAAAAAATAAGTTAGCAATGACTGGTGAAATTACTTTGCGTGGAAAAGTTCTCCCTGTTGGCGGTATTAAAGAAAAAATATTGGCAGCTAAAAGAGCTAATATTAAAGAGATTATTCTTTGTGATGAAAATAGAAAGGATATTTTAGAGATAAAAGAAAGTTACTTAAAAGGCTTAACTTTTCATTATGTAACGGATATGAAACAAGTAATTAATATTGCTCTTACCAAACAAAAAGTGGCAAATGCTAAGAAATTAGTTTAGTAAAAGAATACTAGGTTTATTCCAAACAGAGTATCATAAAAAGTGAATAGAAACGAAGTTTCTATTCACTTTTTCTTTTCAAATTTTACACAAAAAAAGAGAGTTGACTTTGTCAACTCTCTTGGGTCAATAGCCTTAAATTAATACCCCTAAAAATTATTTAGGCTATTGATAGATTTTGAGATTTTTTTTAAATTTCACCTAATTATTAGGTTGTAATTTATATGCAAATCTACAGTAATTTATTTAAAAATGATTTTCGAAGTTCCATAATTAGTTTGATTAGAGTTTACATTTAAAAGCATTACACCTGTTTTTACTTTAAATTCGAAATCGAGTTCATTTTTACCTGCATTTAACTGAGTTTTTTGTTTGTAAATGACTTTACCAGTAATATCAGATAAAGTTATAGTTGCTTCTGTATCCGTTTCACTAAATAGAAGTAGGTTTACATTTCCTTGAGATGGGTTTGGGTATGCCATAAACTCATTTTCAAACGTTTCAATTTTGTCTACGGTTTGTTCTTCTATGGCTACTTTGGTAAATTTTACATCTGTGATTTCTAAATCTAATTCGTTGGTTTGTGCTTCTACAGGTAAAAATGTAAAGATTAATGTTGTTAAATCTTCCGCCGTTAACTTTTCTTGAGTAGCACTTGAACTAAAGATATCAAAAGGGACGTAATAAGTTTGTTCTTCTTCAGAGAGATCTACCATTACCTTATACTGTGCTTTCCAATCTTGAATAGAAGATTTTAGTAATCCTAACTCTATTAAACCAGAACCTTTTGCTGTAAATGCTAAATAGTTGTATTGAGAATAATCAGCAGATAGCGTACCAGGCAATAAAGATTTATATACTGTTAAATAATCGTACTCACTAGTAGCTTTAATTTCAACATTTCTATTTATTGGGTACTCATCATCATTATACACTCTATCAAAGTCATTAGATACAAAGTAGTGTTTCAATTCTGTGTATTTTTTATCATAGTCCAATCCCCAGTTTCCGTCTGCGTGATAGAAAGCATCTTCTACTTGACCATTTACCTTAATGAGTGCATCATATTCATATCCATCTTTAATATCTATTCTAAGAGTTTGTTGTAATTGAGTATTTACAGGATTGTATCTATGTTTTAAATTATTAGCTGTTTCCGAATACAATTCTTCCATAGCAATTTCTGTGTTTAATCCAACTTTTGTACTTCTCATTAAAATGACCAATTCATTTTTATCTCTAGCTATTTTAGCTGCATACGTTTGAGGGATTTTCTGAGTTTCTGTTTGTGTAATTGGCATAAAAGAATTTAAGTTCTTTAAAACATCAACAACTAATTTTTTAGTATCTCTAGGATTTGTGGACCATACTTGAAAATTATATACATCATTAAACTTTGTGTAGTTATTTACATACCAGTTTGTCTGAATAGTGTATTTATTATCATTATTGTTTTTAGCAGTAGCAAAAGAAATTGCATACTCTACAAGTCCATTTCTTTGCTTGATCCCTTGCATTAAAAAGTTGTAACCCTCTAATTGAACAGTTTCAATATTCAAAATTTCTGCACCTCTTAATCTATCACAAGATGCTTTGGTATGGTTGTAAATTTTATCTGATGTTTTAATTCCTAAAACAACCCCTTTTGTTTTACCATCTACAGAGAAGTCTACAGAAAGTACTTCATCCGCTACCGTGTAATCTAAGATATCTGTTGGAGATGTTATGTTCGCTATGTTACCTGCAACCAATTCAGTAGGAAACATATCTAACAAAGTTTGTCCTTTACCTTTATAAGGCTGAGCTGCTTTCATTTTCTTTTTGTTGAAAAGATTTTCATCAGATTTTACAAAATTGGTTGGTACTGAGTTTTTCTTTCTAGCTACATATATTTTAGAAATAGCATCACCTAAAGATTCAGATTCTACGCCTCCTCCATTACCACCAGATACTTCTTCTGAGGTTATAGTCACAGAAATATTAGTTTCTGTTGAGCATCCATTTGTATTCACTCCTAAAAGGGATATCGTATAAATATCTGCCTCTGTAAAGGTGATATTAATTTCATCTTGATTTGGATATAGATCTGAGCCTTGTCCAGGAAGGGTCCATGAATATGAAGTAAAATCATTGGTATTTGATAAAGTGAAACTTTTAGTGATAGATCCGTTTGCTTGACTATTTTGACTTACAGCAATCACTGCGCTTGTTTCTGGTAAAATAGTTACTTGACTTGTTTTTGTATCTGACCCAAAACTATTTGTAGCTAATAAAGTAACTGTATAATTACCTGCTGTTGCATAAGTTTTAGTAGGGCTCATAAATGTGCTTGAAGTACCATCTCCAAAGTCCCAAGTGTACGTAATAGGAGCATTTGGTTGTAATACTGCTCCTGTATTTGAAGTATTGCTAAATGCAAATGTATTTCCGGTTAAACACTCATTATTGTTTACTGTAAATTCAGCAATTGGACTTGCATTATTGGGAGGTACGCAAATATCAATTAAAGAATTGAAATTAGCAGACTGAATTGTGCCAGCTGAATGCGTGAAGGATATTCCTATTACTTGACCAGCAATATTGGATTGATTTATAGATTTAGCAATTGTTGCATAAGGGGCTAATATACTTCCATTTATTGGTGAAGCTCCTTCAATTTGTAATTCTGTTGTATTATAAAAATTATAAATCACGTAAGGTGCGTCTTGTTCAGAGATTCCTGACTGATCCCAAACATGCCAATCAAAAATCCCTTGAGAGTCAATATTAACTACCAATATTTTTGTTTCACTAGGTTTATTATTAAATGTTAGAATAGCTACATTATTTAAATCAGAAGCTTTTAAATTCAAATAGTTGATTCCTTCTTGCAAAGTGATGTGAACCTGATTTGGTAAATCTGTATTTTGAATTTCTTGACCGTTTGTATTTTTTAATATAGCATTATTTAAACCTTGAGACAAGCCCATTGCATTTGTTCTTAAACTTTGGAACGCCAAGTCAAAATCAATAAGGTTGGAATTAAAAACAGGATTATTTGTTACATTAGTATTGTAAAATGCTGCGTTCTCTTGTAATTGAATAAATGAATTCGCGTCATAATTAGAATTACTAGTAATTCTTAAAGGAGTTGGAGCGTTTTGAGGATCTGCATACCATACAACAGAACTATTAGCTTGGCCAATTTGAGCATATGCACTTTGATTTACTTGCAAGGTATTACCTGTTTGGTAATTTATTTTACCACCAACTAACAGTCCAATATTATTGCTACCTACTTGGTAAGAGCCGGAAGTACTTGTTGCCACTTGATAATTACCTAATAAAGTTAAGTCGCCTCCAGTTGCGACACTGCCTTGGGTTTCATTAGCGTCTAAGGCTAAAGCTTCTAAGGTGAAAATATTAAAATCTAGTGCAGGAGTGGTTGGATTGATTTTTGTACAAACTAATGGACTTACATTCAAGATTGCTGAGCTAGTTTCTTTTAGACATGAATTATTTGAATGCGTTAAAACAACATAATATTCATTATTGTTTAAACCAGTTACATCGCTTATTTGTAAACTTGCTGTATTTGTATCAGAATATATTCCTAAATCTGATAATAATGCTCCTCCGTTATCAGGATTTCCTAAATACCATTTATAATTAATATTATTATTCGAATTACCTTCTTCTCCAAATTCTGGAGTGCCATTATTATAATTTGTTGCAACTTCTGCAGAAGCTGAAATAGTTAAACTTGCCGTTTGCCCCTCTATTTTTGATATATCATTTAAATTTGATATAATTCTTAATTGATGAGCATTATTTTCATTACCAGAAACCCCATTATAACCATTTGAGCTTCCTATAATTTTACCTTCAGTGTCTATTCCATTGCCATCTAAAATACCATCATTATTAACATCAACTCCTCCTGATTCGACAACATCAAAACAGCCATCTCCATCCGAATCTAAATCTTTTGAATTTGGAATTCCATCATTATCTGTATCTAAACAAATTTGTCCTCCTGATAAATCGATATTTAAAACTTTTGCTCCATCATTATATCCTGAGGTTGGACCATTAGAGAAGAATGATGCACTTAAGCCGTTTGCTAAGTTTATGTAATAAATTACTCCAGAAGCATTGTTCCCTAAATAAATATTCCCATCTAAAGTAGAATATACTGCTCCATATATGCCTGAAGGCAGGTTTGATATTGAGCCGACTAAACTAGATGTACTATTTTCTGTATCGAATTTATACAATTTTGAAGTGTCGTTTGCTACCCCATAAAATTTACCATCAGAAGCATTGTAACCAATATCTGAAACGTTAAATCCTTCTCCTGAAAAGGAATTTGTAATAGTTTTGTATGTTGGTGAAGCTGGGTCAGCATCAATTATTTGTACTATTTCAGAAGTTGTAATAACATATTCTTTTTTTATTGGATTATAAGCTCCAGAATAAGCAGACGTGCTTATTGGTAGGGTTTCAACAATATCGAAAGTATTAGGATCTATTAGAACAATTTTATCTGTTGTTCTATTTACTGCCCAAAATAATCCATCGGACTCATTTACAGCTACGGCATTTGCTTGGAATGATAAATTCTTATGAAGTGTTGACTCGCCTGTATTTAAATCAACCAAATAAACAGTGGAAACTGTCCCCTGAAATAAATAGCCTTTGTCTGCATTTGGAAAGGTTGGAGCTGAATCACTACATAGTTCGTTAATATCTAAAATTCCATCATTATCATCATCCAAATCACAATCATCTGCAATTCCATCATTATCGGTATCTATTTTATTATTAGCAATTGGATCACATTCATTTGCTATTAATTTTGCACTTTTAATTTTTTCAATGCATGCGTTATCTAAATGGGTTATTTTTACAAAATATTCATTGCCATGAAGCCCTGTTGTATTAGATATTTGTAATGATGAAGAGTTTACACCACTATAAATTGCATTATTTACTAACTCTTGTCCTCCACTGCTAGGGTCTCCTTCATACCATTTGTATTCTAATTTATTTGAAGCGTTTCCGTTAGTACTATATGATGGATTTCCTACATTATAGTTTGACGCAACGTCAGATCTTACATCAATTGAAAAAGTAACAGTTTCATTACTGTATGAAACAATATCTTCTGGTGAGTTTTCTATTACTACTTGATGAGCAAAAATTTCATCTCCATCAGTACCATTATAGCCATTTGTGTTGCCTAAAACTTTTCCATTATTATCATATCCTATGCCATCTAAAATACCATCATTATTGGAGTCAATTCCTCCAGATTCAATAACATCAAAACAACCATCTCCATCAGAATCAAAATCTTGAGAATTTGGAATTCCGTCATTATCAGTATCTAGACAAATTTGATTTCCTGTTAAATCTACATTTAGGACTTTGGCACCATCATTAGTTCCTGAAGCAGGTCCGTTTGAAAAGTAACTGGCAGTATAACCATTATTTAGTTCTAAAAGATAAATAACACCTGTACCATTATTACTTAAATAAAACTTCCCATCTATTGTTGCATAAATAGCTCCATAACTTCCTACTGGAAGATTGTCTACATCACCAACTATTGATGCTTGCTTATTTGATATATCAAATTTGTAAAGTGTATTTGAATTACCGGGTAAGCCGTAAAAATTTCCATCATTGGCATTATAACCTATATCAATTATATTTGCACCTGGCCCATCAAAAGAATCAACTTCTGTCTTGTAAGTTGGAGAATTTGGATCGCCATCAATAACCTTTACTGTTGATGAGTTTGTAAATACATACTGTTTTTTTATAGGGTCAAATGCTCCTGATACTGATGAGGCCGCAATATTTAAAGTTTCATCAATATTAAAAGTTACTGGGTCTATAATTGAAATTTTATTTTGATTTCTATTAACAGCCCAAAATTTACCATCAGCTTCGTTAACGGCAACACCATTAATCCAATAGGATAATTCTTTATGTAAAGTTGATTCTCCAGAAATTAAATCAACTAGATAAACATTAGTTGTCGGTTTTCCTTGAAATAAATATCCTTTTGTTGCATTCGGGAATGTAGAAACTGCATTGTCACAACCCTCGTTAGTATCTAAAATACCATCGTTATCATCGTCTAAATCACAAATATTATTAATGCCATCTGCGTCAGGATCATTTATTGTTACAACTCCTTCAATTGCGCCAATAGTGCAGATGTTCTCCTGTATTGTAACAGAAAAAGTAACATCATCATGAGATGTGGTGCAAGGTGAGTTATCAACAGTATATCGAATGATAACATCTGTATTGATATTTATATTCGTTGGACTATATGTATTTCCATTTATTGATCCACCTCCAGAGATTATTGACCAACTTCCGTTTTGTGGAGTTCCTGTTAAAGATTTTGTTTCTGAACCTAGAATTGATGTTGTAGATGTTGTATTATTAGCATTTTCGCAAGAATTTAAATCTGAAGTAAAAGGTGCACAATGCATCTCACCTCCAGAATGAACAAAAGATTTCCCAATTACTTGTCCTTGTATATTTGATTGATTAACAATCTTCTCAATATCCGCATAAGGTGCAAAAACAGTACCTTCAATTGTTGAGTTTCCTTTAATTTTTAATTTTGTTGTATTGTGAAAATTGTAAATTATAAAGGGTGCATTTTGTAAAGATACTCCTGCTTGATTCCAAACATCCCAATTGAATGTTCCTGAAGCGTCTACATTTATTACTAAAATCTTAGAAGAACTAGGTTGGTTATTATATGTAAATACATCTACATTATTTAAATCTGAACCTGTTATATTTAAATAGTTGATACCATTTTGTAAATTAATTTTGACTTGATTAGGTAAGTTAGTGTTTGAAATGGATTGTCCGTTAGGGTTTGTTAATTGTGCATTGTGAGAGTTTTGAGAAACATTTGTGGATGAATTTCTCATAGTTTGAAATGCTGTAGAAAAATCAATTAGTCCAGACTCTATAACCGGGTTATTGGTTTCACTTACATTACCAAGAGTTGTAGCATTTGCTTGTAAATGAACTCTTGTTGAAGAATTGTAATTATTAATTTTTGTAATTCTTATTGGAGATGTTGCATTATTTTGATCTTTGTACCAAACTTTAGTATTATTATCATTACCAATTTTTGCGTAATAATTGCTATTCACATATAATTGACCATTTGAACTAGAGTTGAAATCAATTTTCCCTTCAACCAAAAGTCCTATTTTTAAGCCATTGTTTGTAAAATATCCACAATCATGAATTGATACACGGTAGTTTCCTTTTAAAATTAAATTTCCTCCAATTGCAACGGAACCTTCAGATTCATTTGTATTTAGTGTAGCATTATTTTCAGTGAAAATATTAAACCCTAGAGCAGGTGATGTGGGACCTTGAGCCAAACACATGTTGGAAAAAAAAAGTGTAAAAAAAACAGAAAATACCAGGGAGATTCGATTATTCATATTTAAATTACTTAGGGTTACAGTAATAAAAATAAGGATAAAAAAGACTTTCTTTTTTTTAGTTCGATTAGTTGCGGTAATATTAAGATGAGTGACTTTTATCTTAATTTAGAAAAGAAATCATCTCTTAAATTGCTATACAGTTTAAGATTGGCTAATGTTGATTTTGAATGTAAGTAATTATGGTAGTTTATTTTATTTGTAATATTTATAAAGTTAGATAATTCTTATTCGTTTTTTTACAATGAATAGACCAGTAAAAGTTATGATTCCATTTAAGATTAATAGAGCAAAACCGAAATCAAAATTAAAATACTTTAAACAGGAAAGATTGATGAAATAGGTTAAAAATGGAGAAGCAATACATATATAAGGAACAAACTTATCCCTAACTTTGGTTTTTGTAAATAAACCAAAAGCATACAATCCTAAAAGAGGTCCGTAAGTGTAATTGGCAAACGTAAATATTTTAGCTATAACGCTTTCATTTGCAATAAAGTATTTGAAAATAAGAATGGTTGCTATTAAAACGAAAGAAAATAGAATATGAATTCTCTTTCTAGTTTTTTCTTGCTCTTGTTCATTTTTCTTTTTGTCAATCTCTAAAATATCAATGCTAAAGGATGTGGTAAGTGATGTTAAAGCAGAATCTGCACTGGAATATGCAGCTGCAATTAAACCTAGTAAAAAGAAAATAGCTGTGGCTAAACCTAAAGTTCCTTTTGTGGCTATAATTGGAAAAAGTTCATCTTTATGTGCATCGATTCCATTTTTCTGAGCATAATCCGTTAACAAAACTCCAAGTGCCAAAAAGAAGAAGTTTACAATTACCAAAACTATTGTAAACCAAAACATGTTTTTTTGAGCATCTTTTAAGTTTCTACAAGTCAGATTTTTTTGCATCATATCTTGGTCTAAACCTGTCATTACAATTGCTACAAAAGCACCTGCTAAAAAACGTTTCCAGAAATAACTCCCAGTTTTTACGTCTTCAAAAAAGAAAGTTTTAGAAAGTTCATTATTTTTTATGTAAGAAAAGATATTACTTATCTGCATTTCATTGGAAATAGTATATATACATACACCTACTGCAATTAACATAAATAAAGTTTGTAAAGTATCTGTCCAAACAATTGTTTTAATCCCACCTTTAAATGTGTATAGCCAAATTAATAGAATGGTAATAGTAACTGTTACCCAAAAAGGAATCCCATATTCATCAAACAATAATAATTGTAATACATTGGCAACTAAAAATAATCTAAAAGCAGCTCCAATGGTTCTAGATAACAAAAAGAAACTTGCTCCAGTTTTATAAGAGTTGTCTCCAAACCTATCTTGCAAATAAGTGTAAATTGAAGTTAAATTAAGACGATAATATAATGGAAGTAATATTAACCCAATTACTGTATAGCCAACTATATACCCTAAGACCATTTGCATATAACTCATGCTTTGAGATTCTACCCAACCAGGAACAGAAATAAAGGTTACTCCAGAAAGAGAAGCGCCTATCATGCCAAAAGCCACTAAATACCAAGGAGAAGAATTATCAGCTTTAAAAAACGTTTTATTATTTGCAGATTTCCCTGTAATAAAAGAAATAAAGATTAATACTGAAAAATAGCCTACAATTAAAAGTATGATATGAAGTGGTTTCATAATAAATAATAAAGTTATTTTAAGATTTACGAATATAGGATTTTCTTTTAGAGCATATAAAGAGGGAAGTGGAGAAAATAAATAATATAAGAGATTAAAAAAGAAATTATCTTTTTTCTGTATTCTCTTTTCTACGATTCAGTTAAATTTGCAACTATGGATTTTTCATCAAAAATTTTAGAAAACGCAGTAAATGAAGTCTCCCGTTTACCAGGAATTGGAAAACGAACAGCTTTACGTTTGGTATTACACTTATTAAAGCAACCTAAAGAAAATACAAAATATTTGACAGAGGCATTATTACATTTGAGAAATGACGTAAAAAATTGTGAGAAATGTCATAATATTTCTGATACTATTTTATGTAATATATGTCAGAACCCAAAAAGAAACCCAGAAATTGTTTGTGTGGTAGAGGATATTAGAGATGTTATGGCGATTGAAAGTACTTCTCAGTATAATGGTTTATATCATGTTTTGGGTGGTAAAATTTCACCTATTGAAGGTATAGGTCCGCAAAATTTGCAGATAGAATCTCTAGTCAATAAAGTTGAAAAAGGAGAGGTTAAAGAATTGATTTTTGCATTAAGTTCAACTATGGAAGGTGATACTACTAATTTTTATATTTACAAACAACTTCAAAATTTTGAAATTAAAACTTCTACTATTGCACGAGGAATTGCAGTTGGTGATGAATTAGAATATGCAGATGAGGTTACATTAGGGAGGTCTATTATTAATAGAATCCCTTTTGAGCAAAGTATAAAAAGCTAAAAATGGCTATCCAAGATAAATAGCCATTTTATGCAATTACATTTTTAAGGAGATTTAACTAGTTTAATTTAAAACAGTATTTTTTAGAAATTTAATTCATCAAGAAAAGTTAAATTTTAATAGTTAAAATGGGTTTCATAGCTTTTTTCGATAAAGTTTTAGTAACACTTGCAGAGAATAAGTGTGATAAACCACTTCTGCCATGAGTACTAAGTGCAATAATATCAGCATTTATATCTTTAGAAAAATCTAATATTCCTTTTTCTACAGAAGCATCATTGTAAATATTAATTGAATATTTAGGTAAATCAAAATCTTCAATAAAGTCTTTAATTTTTGTAGTAGCTTCATGAGTGTTTTCAAATTGAGAAGGTGTATTAACTTTTAACAAATGAATTTCACTTTTAAAATGATGCGCAAAATCCAGGAACTTTTTAAAAACCACTTTATCATCTGTATTTTTAAAGTTTGAGGCAAAAACTAAATTTTTCATTTTAAATTTTTCACTATCTTTTTTTACAACAATTACAGGTACTTTGGCAGTTCTCACCACTTTTTCAGTATTAGAACCAATTAGAATTTCTTCAAACTCAGAATGACCTTTAGAGCCCATAATTATTAAGTCTGCTTCAATTTTATCAGCATATTTTAATATTCCTTGATGTGGATGCTGAAATTTTATTGAATAATGTACTTCAATTTTTTTATTAAAAAATTGATTTTTGAATTCTAGAATACGTTCCTTTACCTTTCTCAAATACAACATGCTTTCAGGTATACTAAAATTACTGCCTGATCCCATATCTATAATTCCAGAAGGTAACTCTATCATATGTAAAAGGTAAACGATACTGTCAGATTTCTTTGCAATTTTAGCAGCCATTTTAGATGCAAATTCAGATTTTTCAGAAAAATCTATGGGGACTAATATTTTTTTCATCTTTCTATATTTTTTAAATTCAATTGTTTTATTTAAAGTTACAAAAATAAATGAATATATTTCAGTTTGATTAATAGTAAAGTATTCGTATATTTGCATCGATTTTAGCAATTATTGATAAATGAAGGGGACTTAAAGTCCCCTCTTTTTATACTCAAAATCAGTATTTTTTTTGATAATTTTACAATAAGCAAAAATGGATCAAACCAAAGTAAGAGATTTAGTAGAAGAGGCTTTAGTGTTAAATGAAAAATTATTTTTGATAGATTTATCAATATCAACAAATAATAAAATTTTAGTTACTGTAGATGGTGATGATGGAGTGTCTTTAAGTGAGTGCATTAGAATTAGCAGAAATGTAGAGCATAATTTAGATAGAGAGGATGAAGATTTTGCCCTAGAAGTTTCTACACCAGATATTTCTCATCCTTTAAAACAAAAAAGGCAGTATAAAAAAAACATCAATAGAATACTAAAAGTTAAAACTGCCGAAGAAGAGTTAGAAGGAACTTTAACAGAGGCAGATGAAGACAAAATAGTATTGACTTGGAAAGCAAGAGAACCAAAGCCGATAGGCAAAGGAAAAGTTACTGTGCAGAAAACAGCAACTTTAAAATATAAGGATATTAAGGAAGCAAAAGTGAAGATTGTATTTTAAGTAAACATGTAATGGAAAATATAGCGTTAATTGATTCGTTTTCAGAATTTAAAGATAATAAAAGTATAGACAGAGTAACATTAATGTCTATTTTAGAAGAAGTATTTAGAGCTGCTTTAAAACGTAAGTTTGGTTCTGATGATAATTTTGATATTATTATCAACCCTGATAAAGGAGATTTAGAAATTTGGAGAAATAGAGTGGTAGTTGCAGATGGTTTTTCTGAAGATGATAATGAAGAAATTGAATTAGCGGAAGCCAGATTAATAGAGCCAGATTTTGAAATTGGTGAAGATGTTTCTGAAGAGGTTAAACTAATTGATTTGGGACGAAGAGCAATTTTAGCATTGCGTCAAAACTTAATTTCCAAAATTTATGAACATGATAGTACCAACATCTTTAAGCAGTTTAAAGACTTAGAAGGAGAGTTATTTAGTGCAGAGGTGCATCACATTCGTCATAATGCTATCATTCTTTTAGATGATGAAGGGAATGAAATTGTATTGCCAAAAAGTGAGCAAATTCGTTCTGATTTCTTTAGAAAAGGAGACTCTGTAAGAGGTGTAATTAAAACAGTAGAATTAAGAGGAAACAAGCCAGCAATTATTTTGTCTAGAACAGCACCTGCCTTTTTAAATAAATTATTTGAACAAGAAATTCCTGAGGTGTTTGATGGCTTAATTACGGTTGAAGGTGTAGCAAGAATTCCAGGTGAAAAGGCAAAAGTGGCAGTAGATTCATATGATGATAGAATTGACCCTGTTGGAGCTTGTGTTGGAGTAAAGGGTTCAAGAATTCATGGAATTGTTCGTGAATTAGGTAACGAAAATATTGACGTTATTAATTACACAAAAAACGAACAATTATTTATTTCAAGAGCACTAAGCCCAGCCAAAGTTACTTCAATGGAAATAACTATGTATGAGGAAGAAAAAAATGGTAAAAAGGGACGCGTAAGTGTTCTATTAAGACCAGAAGAAGTGTCAAAAGCAATTGGTAGAGGTGGAGTTAATATTCGTTTAGCAAGCGAACTAACAGGTTACGAAATTGACGTTCAAAGAGAAGGTTTGGAAGAAGAAGACGTAGAGTTAACAGAATTTATCGACGAAATCGAAGATTGGGTTATTACAGAATTTAAGAAAATTGGATTAGATACAGCTAGAAGTGTTTTAGATACTAGTGTTGCAGAATTGGTGAAAAGAACTGATTTAGAAGAAGAAACCATTATAGATGTTCAAAGAATCTTAAAAGAAGAATTCGAGTAAGAATATAGTATAGAAGTAAAGTAAAAATTATATTTTTACAAATATAAAGTTAAAAAGAATATATGTCTGAAGGCAAAACAATAAGGCTTAATAAAGTTCTAAGAGAGTTAAACATTTCTTTAGATAGAGCAGTAGAATATTTAGCGAATAACGGTCATGAAATTGAAGCAAGACCAACCACTAAAATTACTGGTGAAATTTATTCCGTTCTTCAAGATGGCTTTGAAACTGATGCAAATAAAAAAGCTGCATCTAAGGAAGTTGGCGAAGAGAAGCGCAAGGAAAAGGAGGCAATTCGTTTAGAGTTAGAGGCCAAATTAGAAAAGAAAAGAGCAGAAGAAGCCAAAAAAGAAGAAGTTCTTAAAGCTAAAGCAGATAAGTTAGAGTTTAAAACTGTTGGCAAAATAGATATTGACAATGCTGGTAAAAAGGCTGTTGAGAAAAAAGAAGAGCCAAAATTAGAAATAAAAGAAACTGAAGTTCCTTCAGAGGCAGCAGTCAAAGAACCGATTATTCAAAAGCCACAAGTTGAGGAAATAGAAGAAAAGAAGGCTGAGATTGATAACCCTGAAGTGGAAAAACTGAATAAAGAAAATATTGAGGTTAAAAAACCAGTAGTAAAGAAGCCTATTTCTGCAATTGAAAAAGCTGCGTTTATTGTGGATGCTAAGACAGAAGCTAAGTCAGAAAAGCCATCAACGGAGGCAAAAACAGAAGAAGTTACTCCTGAAACTGCTGAGGCTATTAAAACACAATATAAAAAATTAGACGGCCCTAACTTTACAGGTAAAAAAATTGATTTAAAACAATTTGAAAGACCTAAAAAGAAAAAGCCAGAAGTCAAAAAACCTGCTACTACAGACGCAAAGAAAAAACGTAAACGAATTACTAAACCTGCAAATTCAAGACCAACCGCTGGGAATAGAACTAATAACAGAGGAGGTCAAGGAAATAACAGACCTGGCTTTAAAGGCAGAGGCAACCAAAGAACTCCAGTTAAGAAGGAAGAGCCAACAGAAGCTGAAATCCAAAAACAAGTAAGGGAAACCTTAGAAAAACTACAAGGAAAATCTTCTAAAGGAAGAGGTGCTAAATATCGTAGAAACAAAAGGGATGCACATAAAGAACAAACAGAAGCAGAGTTAGAAGCACAAGCATTAGATAGTAAAATCTTAAAAGTAACAGAGTTTGTTACGGTTAGTGAGGTTGCTACTATGATGAATGTTCCTGTTACAAATATTATTTCTTCATGTATGATGTTAGGAATGATGGTAACAATGAACCAACGTTTGGATGCAGAAACATTAGTTATTGTCGCTGAAGAGTTTAATCATAAGGTCGAGTTTGTTGGTGCGGAAGTGGAAGAATCTATAGAAGAAATAGAAGATAGTCCAGAAGATTTAGAGTTAAGAGCGCCAATTATTACAGTAATGGGGCATGTAGATCATGGTAAAACTTCACTTTTAGATTATATTAGAAATGCAAATATTGTTGACGGAGAAAGTGGAGGAATTACTCAGCATATTGGAGCATATTCTGTAAATGTAGGCAATCAAAAAATAGCATTTTTAGATACCCCAGGTCATGAGGCCTTTACAGCAATGCGTGCACGTGGTGCCCAAGTAACGGATTTAGTAATTATTGTTGTTGCAGCAGATGATGATGTGATGCCACAAACAAAAGAGGCAATTTCTCATGCACAGGCTGCAGGGGTTCCTATAATTTTTGCAATTAATAAGATTGATAAGCCAAATGCAAATCCTGATAATGTAAAAACACAACTATCTTCAATGAATTTGTTAATTGAAGAGTGGGGAGGAAACATTCAATCTCAAGATATATCTGCAAAAACAGGTCAAGGAATTGATGAGTTGTTAGAAAAAGTTTTATTAGAGGCTGAAGTTTTAGAATTAAAGGCTAATCCTAATAAAAACGCAGTAGGTACGGTTGTAGAAGCACTTTTAGATAAAGGAAGAGGTTATGTAACGACTATTTTAGTACAAGCAGGTACACTTAAAATTGGAGATTATATCTTAGCAGGAAAACATAGTGGTAAAGTTAAAGCTATGTTTGATGACAAGGGGAATAAATTAAAGATTGCTGGGCCATCAACTCCAGTGTCAATATTAGGTTTAGATGGGGCGCCGCAGGCAGGTGATAAGTTTAATGTATTTGAAGATGAGAGAGAAGCCAAACAAATTGCGTCCAAGCGTTCTCAATTGCAACGCGAGCAGTCTGTAAGAACTCAGAAAACATTAACACTTGATGAAATTGGTCGTAGAATTGCACTCGGTGACTTTAAGGAATTAAATATTATACTTAAGGGTGATGTGGATGGTTCTGTGGAGGCTTTAACAGACTCTTTCCAGAAGTTATCTACAGAAGAAATTCAAGTAAATATCTTGCATAAAGGTGTAGGGGCTATTACAGAAAGTGATGTTTTATTAGCCACAGCCTCAGATGCAATTATTGTTGGATTTAATGTAAGACCACAAGGAAATGCCAGGGCAGTTGCAGATAGAGAAGAGGTTGATATCAGAACTTATTCAATTATTTATGCAGCTATTAACGACTTAAAAGATGCAATGGAAGGGATGTTATCTCCTGAAATGAAAGAAGAAGTTTCTGGTAATGTTGAAATTAGAGAAGTATACAAGATCTCTAAAGTTGGTAATATTGCAGGTTGTATGGTCATGTCAGGTAAAATATTTAGAGATTCTAAAATTAGAATTATTAGAGATGGTATTGTTGTGCATGACGGTGTTTTAACTTCATTGAAACGTTTTAAAGACGATGTTAAAGAGGTTGCCAAAGGTTACGATTGTGGTATACAAATTAAGAACTATAATGATATTCAAGAAGGCGATGTTATTGAGGCTTACAGTGAAGTAGCAGTTAAAAAGAAATTAAAGTAGTAAAATTAATATCATTAAAACTTATAAAAATCCCTGAAATCTATTTATTGATTTCAGGGATTTTTATTTTTTGAGTTGTAACACGAATATTTAAATTGATGTAGTTTTTTAAAATAATCTAATCAAGATCTTTGTTTTAGTAAGCTATTAGTAGCGATATTATTTTAAATTTAAAAATATTTTAGGCCTAACATAAAAGCTCTAAAACTAAATTTAGTTTTAGAGCTTTTATGTTATTCTATGTTTACCTCCTTAAAAGAGAGAAATTTCCTTGTTTATTGATAACGGGTTTGTTAGAGTTTGCAGGAGGAATCAGCGTGATATTAAACCAATAGTCATCAGAAGGCAATAGCTTTCCTTGATACATTCCATTCCAGCCTTGACTATCAATAGGCACTTGAGCTACAATTTTTCCATATCTATTAAAGATATTGATACTTGAATTAGGGTAGAATGTTTGATTGGCTCCTTTTACAATCCAAGTGTCGTTGCTACCATCAGCATTCGGAGTAAAAAATTTAGGAAATTGTATTACAGACACCTCAAGAGTTGTATCAGGAGAACATCCATTTTTATCATTTACAATAATGGTATAAATACCACCTTCTAAGTTTTCAAAAAGAGGTTCATCTTGAAAACCAATAATAGGAATTCTAGTATTATCATCTTGATTTAAGATTGCAAATTGATAATCTCCAGGGCCTAAATCATTATTAAGAGTATCAATGGATATTGAAATATTATCTTCACTTCCAATATTATTAGATTCATCAATAATAGTTACAAAACTTTGCTCTAGTGTAGCAATATTGGATTCATTGATTTCAATGGTTTCTGATCTTTCACAAAGTGTTCCATTAGTTGTAGTTGCTGTAACTGTATATTTTCCAGCTTTAACAACATCAATATTGTCTAAAGAAGTGGTGTTTAGAGGAGTGCCATTTTCATCTGTCCATAGATAAGAATATTGATCTCTAGCATTTTCTACAGAAATGTTTAACGGAGTATCATTCAAGCACAAAATTTGTGGTGTAGTTACCTCAAAATCAGGCAGTGTATTTATAATTAATTCAAGAGAAGTATCATCATTAACACAAAGTGTTTGATTATTCTGAATACGAACATAGAATGTTTCGTTTGCATTTGTATTTTGATAAGGAGAAGCTACAGCCCCATCACCAGAAGCAGCATCCGCTTGCGAATTGTGAAAAGTTACCGTAAAATCATTTGGGCTTTGAGTAGTACCCAAAATTTCAGGAATTTTACTGTCTAAGTCAATAGTCTGAATGATGCCATTAGCATCATCACCATCCAAATTATCATCACAATATGCCAAAGTTGTAGGAACTACAAAAGTAGGCTCAGGATTCACAATTACATCAAAATTAGAGATTGCATTTACACACTGTGAATCTGTATTTAGAATACGCACAAAAATGGTTTCTCTATTTGGAGTTTCATTAGAATATGGAGAAACTAAAGGACGATCACCACTTTGAGCATCTGCAAAAGAGCGATGGTAAGTTACAGTATGTGTACTTGAATCTTGAGCACCTAAAATACCAGCAGTTCTAGAGGTTAAATCTATAGTTTGAGAAAAACCATTTCTAGCAGAGCCATCAGTATTATCATCACAAACTTCTATATCTTCTACAAAATTGGCAATAGGCACTGGATTTACGATAAGATTAAAAGAAGTATGATCTGTAAAACATCCTGTTGTTTTATTGGTAACACGCACAAAAATAGGTTGAAGATCACGAATTGTATTGGTAAAAGGAGATGCTTGAGGCAGATTTCCGGTATTTGCATCATCAGCAGTTAAGTGATAAGTAACTTCAAATAGGGCAGGATCTTGTCCGTTAAGAATATCAGTTGTTTTAGATTCTAAATCAAAATTCTGAACAATGCCGTTGGCATTATCACCATCAATTAAATTGTCACAAAGTTCTAGTTTTGGAACGTCATTTGCATTTGGAACGTGATTAATTTGCAGATAAAATTGTCCTAAACCTTGACAATCATTATTAATTGTACTGAGTATTTTATAATAAATAGGAAACTGTATTCCATTTGTAATATTTATAACAGCATTCTTTGTAATGTCGTTTCTGAAATTGGTAATATCAACAGGGTTTAATGAATTATTTCTATCGTCAATGCTTTCATAATAAGAGATTTCAGTATTAATAGGAGGGGCTATTCCGTTTTCGATAGTAGTCTTATCTAAGTTAAAAGCAGTAATGTTATCCATATCAGAATTTGCATCCGTATCATTACCATCTGCATCTAAAAAATCATCACAGACTGGAGGTTGTAATTCATCAAAATTATTTCTAATTGTTTGTCCTACATTTATGGTAAGAGTGGTTAAGTCACTAGCGCAATTGAATTCTGAAATTACTTTTACAAATACTGTTTTTTGAATATTAACTTCCACTGGATAAGAGGTTGGTTCAGTAATTAAAGTTGTTGCATTGAGATCTTCATAATATTCAAAAGTAACGTTTGCTGTGTCAGATATATTTTGTTCCGCAAGCGTTAAATTTACAGTCGTATTGGTGTCAGCAACTTCTATACATTGATTTAATTCCGGATTTGGTTTTAAAATTGGAACAGGGTTTACAGTAAGGTTTATTGCATTAGAAATTTCTGTACAAGCATTACCGGTTTTATTTAAGATTACTCTGTATTTATTATTATTATAATTTAAGGGAGTATTTGTGATTTGTAAGGTTGTAGTAGTACTGCCGTTATAAACACTGTTGTCTGTAATTGTATTCCAAGTTGTACCATCTGTTGAAATTTCCCATTGAAAACTATCAGCAGATGTATCTATAGTCATTGAATCTATATCATTTTCACAAAAAGAAACGTCTTCAAAAGGAGTATTGATAATAATTGGTGCACTTGTAATATAGTCTAAATTTGGATTTGTATATCCATCAAAATTATTAATTACAATTCCTTTTGAATCTATATCAAACGGAACTGCATCTAAAACTCCATCATTATTAGAATCAGTAAAGCCGGCTTCCACAGCATCAAAACAATTATCATTATCTGCATCTAATTCCACAAAATTAAAATCGGTATCATCATCTGTATTCGCAACGTTATAGTTTAGAGAGAGTACTTTTGCATCGGGTGTAGTTTCCAAGCTATCAGCCAAACCATTAATTCCTATAATTGCATTTATGTTGTCAATAATTCCATCAAAATCATTATCTAGATTATGGCTAGCTTCAGTGGAGTCAAAAATTCCATCATTATCTGAATCCAAATCAATATAATTTGGTATTCCATCACCATCTGAATCTACATTTAATAAATCAGAAAACATATCATCTAAACCATCCAAATTATCATCAATACCAGACAATGAGCTTGGTTGAGGAAAGGCTTCATTTACATCAGGAATTCCATCATTGTCAGAATCTAAATCAAACATATTTTCAATGCCATCTCCATCAGAATCCAACGAAAAACAAGTGAGTTGAAGATTTCCATTAAATTTTGATGTGTTGGCTAAGCCACTAGATTGATGTTTAAAATCAAATTGATTTACTTGATTTGCTAAGAATTCAAAAGTACTTGAAGCTCCTGTTAAATTATTTTTGTATTTAAAATGGATTTCTGAAGCAGATACATTTGTAATTCCTGTTTCAAATTCTCCATCAAAATTGGTGTCAATTAAAAGTTGATCATCAGGGTCTAAAAGTGTTACGTTTTTATTATTTGGCCCTATTTTTAGGATAAAAAATTCACCTTCAGAAATTGTATGATTTCTATTTTTATTTTGCGTAAATCTAAAATTAATGTTTTGCGTAAATTTTAATTCATATTCTAATTCTGAATCTACAACAGGGTTTATAATAGATTCAAAATTTCCAACAATGTCGCCTGTAATTGAGTTACTTGTTTCATTAGATGTATAATTACTGATATTAATAATATCAACAGTTGTATTTGGTTTTATGGCAATGGCGTCATTAATGTTAAGAAAGCTTACATTAACATCTCCAAGTGATTCATCACAATTTATTATACCGTCATTGTCAATGTCAAGATCTAAATTATCAATAATTAAGTCTCCATCATAATCGTCAGGGCACAAGCTTACAGGAATTTCAATAGATTCAAAAGTTGCACCTGTACAATTTACGGTTCCTATTAGTTTGTATTTTCCGGGTTCTGATTCTAGAGGTTTGTAATTGAAATTGGTGCTTCTAGTTTCCCAAGTGGTTGTAGTTTCGTTAAAATATTGCCATTCAAAACTGTCAAATAAATCTGTATTTGCTGCCTGAAGTGTAACATTTGGAATACAATTGCCAAGAGAAGTTACTGTGGTGTCAAAATTTATTTCTGGAGCAGAAGGAAAACCTGAAAAGAAACTCCCAGATGACGCAGCTCCGTTTTGATTAAAATAAGCACAATACAATTCGTCACTACTATCAATAGAAATATTGCCAGTTAAGTTGATAACTTTATAAGTAACGTAATTTGGGTTTCCGTCAACATCAAATGGTCCTGAGCTAGAAAAATTAGTAATTGGTTCAGAATTTATATTAATAGTGGCATCTTTATTTGTAACAATGGTAATTCCGCCCGTAAAATTAACGTTACCAATAGTTTCAATATTTGGTATATTATCTACTTTTCCTCGGTTTTCGCAACTAAGAGGTGGTACAAAAAAAAATCCTTGATTAAATTCATTATTATTGGCACCAATACCTTGATATGCGAACGTAGGTTTTGATGTTTCTACAAATAAGTTACTATTTGTAAATTGATTTCCCTCTATTAATCTATATTCCCCTTTATTAATTGTCGAGGAAACTCCATTTCCATTAATGCTTATTTCTGTATTATCTTCATGAGCTACAATCAACACATTTTCCCAACCATCACTACCATCGCCTTTTACAAAAATATATTCTGTACCAATTTTGTCAACTCCAACAATTTGATCTATCCCATAATCTCTTCCTCCTCCATTATGAAAACTACCATTGGCAGAGCCAGTATTTACAATTATAGGTTTATCTGAATTTATTAAAGTGCCAATTAATCCATCTCTATTTATAGAATTATCTGAAGCATTTGTGGCTAGAATATAGCTTTCGCCTTCATTTAATAAAGCAGAAATAGGAAAAGTACCTGAATAATTTTTAATTTCTAAGCCTGTTGGTAAATCATCAAAAGTTACTTCTGTATTATCTTCTGATGCCATTACTGAAATAAAATTCAAATAATTTGTTTGAGGATTCTCATTGGTGAACATACCTGCTCTAAAAGTATTGCCTAAAGCAGATATTCCTTTACTTACTAACGCTCCTGCTTGATTGCCTCCACCAGCTAAAACTCTTATGGAAACATAAATAACATCTGTTGCTTCTATAATGTATCCTTTATTGTTGTGAACCACACTTGTTTGCCTAGAATCTACAAAAAGTTGACTATCTCCGGTAGCAATAAAAATTTCTTCAGGATTTGAACTATTTACAATTCCATTAAAGTCATTATTAGGAAAACCAATCTGTTTTATAGTATAACTTACATCTTTATTACTTGGTGTAGAAATATAGAAATACTGATTTTCTGGGTTTGCGTTACCTTCTTCTGCATAAGTTAAAGGTGGTATAAAGTGTTTTTTACTCAATTGAGCAAAAGTATTTGTCAAAGTGAGTAGTGAAAAAACAAAAGTTAAAGCTAGGATTTTAAACTTCAATGAAAAACGAATTTAAATCATTATTATCTGCTAAAAGTAATAAGAATTAACGAAAAAAGGTTTAATCTTATTACAAGATTAGACCTTTTTTATCTAAAATAGTTTAAAATAATTGTTGATTTTATTCCGCTAAATAAAAATTTACGTTAGCATAATTTTCATACAATCTATAAATCTCTTTTTAGTAATAATTTGTAAGACAAGAAAATAAAAATAAAAGTCCAGCAAGAAACAATTAAAATATTGGTGAAATCTACTGAATAACTTTTATTAAAAACTTCTCCCATTGTATTGGCAGCTGATCTCACAGCTCCCAATCTAGAAAACGGTTCTTTAATTAAATTAGTCATTGCTTCGAGTGGAAGAAATTGCATAAAATTATCTACAATGTTACTTGTGCTTTCATTTTCATTAAACTGCCAAAAAAGAAATCCTCTGAACATATTTTCTAAAATAAGCCAAACAAACATGGCGCCAACGGCAAAAGCAGATCGCTTTACAAGAATACCTAGAAACAAACCAAAAGAGAAAAAACCAACTAGTTTAATAAAGAAGGCTAATATATATTCTAAGTCAGATACTATAATTGCGAATTCATTATAATCAGAATATACTAATCCTAGAACTAAGGAAACGATAAATACAAAAACAGTAGAGATAGCAGCAAAAGCTATTACTGTGTAAAACTTTGATAATATAAATTCTTTTTTACTTAATCCGTCAATTAAGTTTTGTTTTAATGTTTTATAACTGTATTCATTCGACATCATTGATACAATTACCAATAATAAAAAGAATTTTAATATGGCAGCTACGTAAGTATTAAAATGCCAGATGTATGGAAAATTAAAAATTCCAGCATCAGCTAAATGTAATTTAAATTCACCGAATTCAAATTTTATAGCTGCAATTAGTGCAATAGATGTAAGTAATCCAAAGTAGATAATAGATAAAATTTTACTGGCTCTGTTGTACTTTAATTTATGAAATTCTATAGTTAGTAGTCTTAACATTACTTTGTTTTGTTGGATTAATTGTTGTTGGTTAAATCTAAAAATTGTTGTTCTAAACTAGGTTTACGTTTTACGAGGTGACTAAGAACAAAACCTTTATTGAATAATTCTGTATTGATATCTGCAGCTGACAATTTTTTGCTTAAAGTAGCAATTATTGTTTCATGATCTTTTGAAACTTTTAGGATAGCCTCATGATTTTTCAAAAATGAAATCAATTCGTCTTCATTTTTATCAACCTTTAGTTCTAGTAAGCCATGAGATGCTGTCATTTCATCAACTCTCCCTGAGTATAATTTAACTCCTTTTCTAATAACTACAACATGGTTGCAAACTTTTTCAACTTCATCTAACAGGTGAGATGCTAATAAAATTGTGGTGCCATTTGCTGCAATCTTTTTGATGATTTGGCGAATTTCATGAATTCCTTGCGGATCTAAACCATTTGTAGGTTCGTCTAAAATTAGAATTTCTGGGTCGTTTAACAAAGCAGATGCAATTGCCAAACGTTGTTTCATCCCTAAAGAAAATGTTCTAAATTTACTATTTCTGCGTTCAAAAAGATTTACAGTAGTTAATTTCTCATCAATTTTTGCCGTTGATATTCCTTTTATCTTGCATATCAAAGCTAAATTTTGAGTTGCTGTCATATATGGATAAAAGTTAGGGCGCTCAATAATAGCACCTACTTTTTTTAGCGCTTCATGGGTTGATAATTTTCCATTAAACCAAGAAAACTCTCCAGAAGTTCTGTTTACAACGTTTAAAATAATACCTAAAGTGGTTGATTTTCCACTTCCATTTGGTCCTAAAATTCCATAAACATTTCCTTTTTTAATATCAAAAGAAAGGTTGTTTACTGCGTGGACAGCACCGTATTTTTTATCTAAGTTTTTTAGTGATAAGATTGTTTCCAAAGAAATTGTTTTAGTCGGTTATAATCTGTAAGACGACTAAAATACAATTTTGTTACTAAAAAAAATGTAATTATTAAAAATCCAAAATTAGCAATTGGATGTAAATAAGCAGAGAAAGATTAATATTGGTTAATACTCGTTAAAATTAAAATCATCAAAAATATCAAACTCGTCGTCATCATCTTTTTCATTAGGATTATCTGCAATAAATTCTTTTTCAGGAGCTTCCTTGGGTATTTCACCAACCTCTAAAATAATTTTAGGTAAATCATTTCTTTTTTCTAGTGATATTTCAACTACATCAACATAAAAAGTCCACATATTTAAAAAGTCGTAAACATAAATCAGTTTATCATTTTCTTGTATTAATGTATCCTTTAAAATACATGTTTGCATTGAGATTTCCTCACCGGCTTCAGCCATATTAAATAACGGAATTTCTTCACCTTGATTCCATTCGTCATCTGTTTTGTAAAAAGAAGCCATTTCTTGCCCCTCAAAACCAAATGCTTTAGAAATTGAGTTGTGTAAACTTTCTAAATTGACATTATCTTCAACTAAAAGTGTTCTTATTACATCTTCTTTGGTGTCTAAAATAACTCGTATTTTGTACATAGATTTCTTAAATGTTGTACTGCAAAAATACGATAAATTATGCGTATTTTTACATAGATAAAATTCTCTTAAATGGATAAAGAAAAAACGCTTTTAACTCTCAATAGTTTTAATAAAAATACATTAATGGAAACTCTAAAAATTGAGTTTGTGGACGTTGGGGTTGATTTTGTAACTGCTAAAATGCCAGTAAATTCAACTGTTCATCAACCATATGGTATATTACACGGAGGAGCAACTGCGGCTTTAGCGGAAACTGTAGGTAGTTGTGCATCAGCACTTTTTGTGGATACTGAAACCAAAATTATTAAAGGAATTGAGCTAAGTGTAAATCATTTAAAAAGTAAAAAAGAAGGTACCGTTTTTGGTATTGCAAAACCAATCCATAAAGGTAGAACTACACATTTATGGGAAATAAAAGTTGTTGATGAAAATGAACAATTAATTTCTATCTGTAAAATCACAAATATTGTTTTAGATAAAAAATAATATTATGATTATTTTTGAAAAAATTATAGCATCTTATAACTCAAAATTACCTTTTGCAGCTTACAAAAAGCCAAATGAAATTCATATTTCAGGATTTTTTATGAAAGATGATTCTTTGCAATATACCGAATCTTTTACGGAATCTGGTTTTGTATTTGCACCTTTTAATGCTGATGAAAAAGCGATTTTATTCCCTTTTGAAAAATCAAATTATTACACAGAGCCTTTGGTATTAGAAGATAGCTATTTTGAAGAAAATAGTTTTATTTCTAATATTAAATCAAAAGCATTTCATATTAATGCTGTTCAAAAAGCTATAGATGAAATTAAAAATAGTGAACTACAAAAAGTAGTTATATCTAGAAAAGAAACTATTGATTTATCTGATTTTGACTTGGTAAAAATATACAAGAAACTATTAAAAAGTTATAAGAATGCTTTTGTTTCTATTTGGTTTCATCCAAAAGTTGGTTTATGGTTAGGCGCAACTCCAGAAACACTGTTGCAAATGAATGGACTTTCTTTTAAAACAATGTCTTTGGCAGGAACACAAATTTATCAAGAGGACAAAAAAGCTGTTTGGAAAAATAAAGAATTAGAGGAGCAACAGCTAGTGACAGATTTTATACAAAATCAGTTAATAGCCATTTCATCAGACTTAAAAGTAGACAATAAAGAAACTATAAAAGCCGGAGATTTATTACATTTAAGAACCAAAGTAGAAGGAGATTTACATCAAAATTATACTTTAAAGTCTTTAATTAGAGCTTTGCACCCAACTCCAGCAGTTTGTGGTTTGCCAAGAGATATGGCGAGAGAATTCATTTTAGAAAATGAAAAATACAATAGAAGTTACTACACTGGGTTTTTAGGGGAATTGAATATCAATCAAAAAACAGCTCTCTTTGTGAATTTGCGCTGTATGCAAATCCATGATAATAAATCAGTAATTTATGTTGGAGGAGGCATTACTAAAGATAGTAATTCTGAAAAAGAGTGGGAGGAAACAGTTTCTAAAAGCAAGACTATGAAAAAAGTCTTGTAAACAAAAACAACAAACTTTTAAGTTTGCTGTTTTTTGGATTATTTAATTTGTATTACTTTCTATCTATGTTTTTAGACCTTTTAAAAAAAAGAATAAACAATAGACCTCAGTTAAATGTCTTCAAATGAGACATCTGTAAAGCTTTGTGAAGTTGCTGATTCTTCTTTATACTCTTCTTTTTTGTAATTTTTTTGATGACGTTCACTAATTACTTCATCTCCCTTTTCAGCAACAATATAATCTGTAGCTTTTTTAAGCATTTCATGAAAATCTGTAAAGTCTTCTTTGTATAAGTAAATCTTGTGTTTCTGATAATGGAAAGAACCATCATCGTGAGTAAATTTCTTACTTTCTGTAACTGTTAAATAATAATCATCTGCTTTTGTTGCTCTAACATCAAAAAAATAAGTTCTTCTTCCTGCTCTTAATACTTGTGAAAAAATTTCTTCTTGCTCAACTCTCTCTGCCATAATCTTTATGAATAGTAGTTATTTGTTTTATTGTTTTTACAAATCTAACAAAATATTTTACGTAGCAATGTTAAAGATTAAATTTCTTTTTCTAAAAGTTGTTGTTCGTATAAATCTTTGTAGTAACCTGTTTGAGTTATCAATTGATTATGAGTTCCTTGTTGTAAAATTTCACCCTGGTCTAAAACAATAATTTTGTCAGCATTTTTAGCTGAAGAGACTCTATGACTAATAATAAAAGTAGTTTTATTTTTAGAAACTCTGTCTAATTTAGACAAAATTTTCTCTTCGGTTTCTGTATCTACAGCAGATAAACAATCATCAAAAATTAGAATACTAGGATTTTTTATAATTGCACGTGCAATAGAAACACGTTGTTTTTGTCCGCCTGAAAGCGTTACTCCACGTTCTCCTAAAATTGTATCGTATCCTTTTTTAAAGTCAATGATATTTTGATGAACTACAGCGTTTTTTGCAGCAGTAATAATTTCATCTTCTGTTGCATTTTCTTTTCCAAATTTTATGTTATTTCCAATAGTGTCAGAAAATAAAAACGGATCTTGAGGAACAAACCCAATCTGACTTCTAACATCATTCAAATTTAATTCTTTGATTGGTTTGTCATCCAATAAAACAGAACCCTTTGTGGTGTCATACAATCTAGAAATCAATTCAATTATTGTAGATTTTCCTGAACCTGTTTTTCCTAAAATAGCTAAAGTTTCTCCAGATGCAACAGTAAAATGGATGTTTTTTAAAGCCGTTATATTTGTGTCATCGTAAGTGAAACTTACATTTTTAAAAGTAACTTTTCCAGAAATTTTTGTAGTTGAATTATTTTTATTTTGAATTTCGGGTACTTGTTCTAAAAACTCATTAATTCTTGCTTGTGACGCTTCAGCTTGTTGCACCATAGAAGTTACCCAACCAACTACAGCCACTGGCCAAGTTAAAATATTTACATATAAGATAAACTCTATAATAACTCCAGATTTTATTTCACCATTTATATATTGATTTCCGCCTACATAAATTACGATCAAATTACTAATTCCGATAAGTAAAAGCATTAAAGGAAAAAAGAGGGCATTTGCTTTATGTAAATTGATATTTTTTTCCTTACTCATATCAGAAATAGCATCAAAATCTTTTGTTATAGAAGCTTCTATTCCATAAGATTTCACAACATTTATTCCAGATAAAAACTCTTGACTAAATGTGGTTAGTTTTGATAAATATTGTTGAACTATAGTACTTCTTTTATGAATCACTTTACTTAAAATAAAAATTGAGATGGATAAAAGAGGAAAAGGTATAAGCGTGTATAAAGTAAGTTTTAAATCTACTTGAATCATTTGTGTAAAACCCACAAAAAATAATACAAGCATATTCATAGTATACATTACAGCCGGGCCAACGTACATTCTAACTTTACCAACATCTTCACTAATTCTATTCATTAAATCTCCTGTTCTATTTTTTTTATAGAAGTTTAAAGATAGCTTTTGGTATTGCTGATAAATTTCGTTTTTTAAATCAAATTCAATCAATCTTGAAGTAACAATGATGGTTTGTCTCATTAAAAATGTTAAAAAACCACTCAATAATGCAACTCCAACAATAATGAGAACATTCATTAATAATTCGTCCTTTACGAAATTAATATCTGTTACTTTGTTATTTTGATAATCCTCAACAATATTAAACGATTGTTTAATGATTCTAGGTACTTGAAGTGCAAGTAATTTTGATAGTATTGTGATGAATAAGCCTATCAGTATACGCCATTTATACTTAGAAAAATATTTATTAATGTATCGTAGAGCTTTCAAATAGAAATTTTTGTTAAAATGGGCTACGAAGATAAGGGTTTCAAAAAGATTTTTTTTCTTAAAAAAGAATTAAAAAAGTACTATTGTTAAAATAAAATAATACTACTTTTGCATAGCAAATTAAAAGCTTTTTAAGTTCTTTATCATGATTAACAGAAGACATATTCGAGTTAAAGTAATGCAGTCTGTATACGCTATGCAGCAATCTCATAATATTGATATTATTAGAGAAGAGAAATTTTTAAAACACAGTATTTTAAAAATGTTCGACTTATATGTTTTAAATTTTCAATTGATAATTGAAGTTCAAAAACTAGCAGCAAAGAAAATGGCGCTTTCTAAAAAGAAAATCCTTGCCACTCAAGAAGAGCTAAAACCTAACACAAAATTCACAGAAAATAAAGTCATTAATCAAATAGCAGAAAGTATTAGCCTAGAAAGTTATGTTGAATTGAATAGGTTGAATAATTGGGAAGATGATGATGAGTATGTTAAAATTATTTTTGATGAATTACAGAAAAGCGATTTATATAAAAACTATTTAGCAAATACTTTAGATTCATTTAAAATTGATAAAGCTTTTGTTATTGATTTTTTCAAAGAAATTATTGCGCCTAACGAAAAATTAGCAGAATACTATGAAGATAAAATGATTTCATGGGTTGATGATATTCCTTTCGTAAACACTTGGGTTGTAAAAACATTAAGTAAAACTAAATTGGATAAAACCTTTGTTTTAGGCACTCTTTATAAGGACAAGGATGATGAAGATTTTGTGTCAAACTTGTTTAAAAAAACAATATTAAAGCATAAAACTTACGAAGAAGACATTACCAATAAAACACCTAATTGGGAAACTGATAGGATTGCTGATATAGACATGATTTTAATAAAAATGGCAATAACTGAATTTACAAATTTTCCATCGATACCAGTTAGAGTTACTATTAATGAATATATAGAGGTCGCTAAAGATTATTCAACCACAAAAAGTAGTTATTTTATTAATGGTGTTTTAGATAAAATTTCTAAAGATTACATGAAAAACAAAAAAATTATTAAAATAGGAAGAGGATTAATTTAATATTCTTGATACTGACAATTAATTTATTATTTTTACAAAAATTTTAATAACATGAGAAAAATTACATATTTATCAGCACTTTTATTCTTGTTTGTAGGTGTATTATCTTGTTCAAATGGCAATGGAAATGCTACTACTAAAATAAATAAAGAAAATCTAGATTTGGCTAGATCAAGGGATGTAGCCATAAAAAAAGGTGCAGCTTTAATTTCATTTTCTAATAAAGAATATGATTTTGGAACTGTAAATGAAGGAGAAATCGTGGAAACTACTTTTCAAGTTACCAATTCTGGAAAAACTGATTTGGTAATTACAGATGCGAAAGTAACTTGTGGTTGTACAGTGCCAGTTTGGCCTAAAAAACCAATTAAACCGGGACAAACAGAAGATATTAAGGTGAAATTTAATACAAACGGAAAGAAAAATAGACAACAAAAAAATATTACTTTAATAACAAATACTGAGTCTGGGAGAGAAGTTTTAACCCTTAAAGGTATGGTTACACCAAAAGCAAAACAATAAATGTACTCAATAATTATATTACAAACTGGAGGCTTTGATTTTAATATGATAATGTTGCCTTTGGCACTTGGCGTATTATATTTTTTTATGATAAGACCGCAGATGCAACGTCAAAAGAAAGAAAAGGCATTTCAGACAGAAATAAAAAAGGGAACTAAAGTAGTTACTTCCTCTGGAATCCATGGAAAAATTTCAGAAATTAATTCTTCAGATAATACAGTTACCATAGAAACGGGTGCTGGTAAAATAAGATTTGAAAGATCTGCAATTTCAATGGAGTTGAGTAAAAAATATTTGGCACCTGCAAAAAAATAATTGATTACTATAATTTTAAAGTGAGCTTTTTCTGTAGTTAGATTAAGCTCACTTTTTGTTTACATGCTTTTTCATTAAATTGCAATAAATAAATACTTTTTGTGAAAACTTCTAAAAAAATACCAAAAACATTCTTTAGCTTTTTAACAATATCTGCTTTAATTTGGTTATTGATAACATTTTCAAAAGAGTACACAACAGTTATTACTTTTCCCGTTAATTATAAAAGCATAGCACAAAACCAACTTTTACAAGAGGCTCCAGTTAAAGAAATTGATATTACTGTTAAAGCTACTGGTTTTAAAATTATAAGAACTAAAATCAGAAATAAAACGATACAACTTGATGCTTCTCAGTTGAATAGAAAGCATAAATCTAAATTTTATATTTTACCTAATAATCAAAAATCTAAAATACAAAACCAACTTTTATCTGACGTTAATATAAAAGAACTAGGTATAGATACTATTTTCTTGAATTTAGGTTTGTTGACATCAAAAAAGGTGGCTTTACAACCTAATTTAGATATTAATTATCATGTTGGTTATGATCTTTTGGGAGATATATCTATGGAACCAGATTCAATTTTAATTTCAGGCCCAAAATCTAGAGTAGATACAATTAAGTACATCCGTTTAAATAAATTGATTCTTTCTGATGTTAAAGCAAACTTTAATCAGGAAGTAGAAATTGTAAAAATAATCAGTCAAAGGAATTTGAATTTTAATATTACTAAAACTAAAATTTCTGGTAGGGTTGATAAATTTACGGAAGGCAAGTTAAAAATCCCTTTTGATATTGTTAACCTTCCTGAAAACATAAATTTAACAACACTTGATAAAAATGTAGAAATTATTTTTACAGTTGCATTGTCAAATTTTGCAAAAGTATCTGAAGCTTCATTTAAAGTTGATTGTGATTACAGCGTTGCTGAAAAAAATAATTTGGGTTATTTACTACCTAGAATAATTGTTAAACCAAATTTTGTTAAAAATCTTAAAATTGTGCCATCTAAAATTGATTTCTTAATACAAAAGTAAATGAAAATTATAGGGTTAACAGGAGGCATTGGCAGTGGTAAAACTACAGTAGCAAATTTTTTTTCACAATATAAAAATGTAGTTATTTATATTGCAGATGTTGAGGCAAAAAGGCTAATGAATTCCTCAGAAATTATAAAACAAAAATTAATTCAAAACTTTGGAAAGAAGTCTTTTATTAGTGGTAGATTAAATCGAGAACATATTGCATCAATAGTTTTTAAAAATAAAGAAGAACTTTCTAAATTAAATGCAATTGTGCATCCAGAAGTTAAAAAACATTTTCAAAGTTTCATTAAAATAAATAATCAAAAAGAATACATTGTTTATGAAAATGCTATTTTATTTGAAAGTGGGAGCAACTTATTTTGTGATTTAGTAATTACCGTTTTTGCAGACCAAAATACAAAGATTAAAAGAGTAATTACAAGAGATAAATCTACTAAAAAAGAAATATTAGATAGAATGAATAATCAATCTAATGACACTAAGAAAATGCTACAATCTAATTATATCATCTCTAATAATAATTTAGAAAAAACAAAGCTTCAAGTACATCGAATTCATAATATTTTAACACAAATATCTTAAAAAGTTAAAATATATTCAGTTTTTTTGTTAAAATAATCTTAAATTTACCTTAGATTTGTTAATCAACGTTAAAAACATCAAATTCAAATTTATTATAGTCTAACTTTGAATAATGGGCAAAAAAATGTTTGTTCTTATTGTAGTTTTAATGAGTATTTCCTTAATAGGAATTATCGCTGTACAACTATATTGGATTAACAATGCTGTAGAAAGTAAAAAGGAACAATTTAAGAATGATGTTCAAAAATCGTTAGGACGTGTTGCAGAGAGAATTAATGCAAAAGAGGATCAACAAATAGAATTGCAAATCCAAGATTTTTTAAAGACAAGTTCTGTTGCAGATAATGCGCGAATTAAGAATTATCTTTTTCAGCAAATTGATACAACAAACAATAGAAAAATTACTTTTGGAACTACTGTTCTAGAGGAAAATTTTGAAATTCCGTTAGATTTTTTAGACGATGAAAAAATAATTTTCACGAGAGTTACAAGTAAAAAAGATTTTTCTGAAATTAATTTTGTAAACTCTGCGGATAACTTATTAAATGCTGCAGATGAAAAACGTTTTTCTTTTACAGGAAGAATGAAATCTTTAGAAGACGGACAAATATCTCAAATTAAAAAGGATTATAAATGGTTGAATCCTATTAATCAAAGAGTCAGTAATAGAGAGCTAAATGCTACTATTAAAGAAGAATTGCAAAAAAAAGATATTAATTTAGATTTTAAGTATGGGGTGTATGGTAGTGACGGTTTAGCAACTAAATTAAAATCAGGATATTATACAATTAATAAAACTAATAGTTACCCATATCCTTTATTCTATGACTATAAAGAAAAACCTGAATACATTTTGTTTGTTACGTTCCCAACTAAAAATGATCACATTTTATCAGGAATCTCAGGTATTTTATTATTATCATTATTATTTATTTTTATTATCATTATTGCTTTTTCAAGTTCACTATATCAATTGATAAAACAGAAAAAAATATCAGAAATAAAAACTGATTTTATTAATAATATGACACACGAATTTAAAACACCTATTGCAACCATCAATTTGGCTTTAGATTCTATTATAAATCCTAAGATAATTAGTGATAACGACAAAGTATTGCGGTATATTAATATGATTAGAGACGAGAATAAAAGAATGCATAAGCAAGTTGAAAATGTTCTCAGAATTTCTAAATTAGAAAAAAATCAGTTAGACATTAGTAAGGAAACTATAGATATTCACGACATTATAGATGACGCAATGAACCATGTAAGTTTATTGATACAAAATAAACAAGGTGTCATTAAAACAAATTTTGAAGCTATTGTTTCAGAAATTTCTGGAAATGAATTTCATTTAACTAATGTATTCGTAAATATTTTAGAAAATGCCATTAAATATACGGAAGGTGCACCGATTATTGAGGTTTTTACCCAAAGCACAAATAAATTTTTTATCGTAAAAATAAAAGATAAAGGAATAGGAATGAGCAAAAACGTTCAGAAAAATGTTTTTGATAAATTTTACAGAGAACAGAAAGGAAATGTTCATGATGTTAAGGGTCACGGTTTAGGTTTAGCTTACGTTAAAGAAATTGTCGAAAAACATCATGGAACAGTTTTTGTTGAAAGTGAAAAAGGAATAGGAAGCATATTTACAGTAAAATTACCTTTAATTTAAAAAATATAATAATGGGAAGTAGAAAGATTTTGTTAGTTGAAGACGATCCAAATTTTGGAACCGTTTTAAAAGATTATTTAGCATTAAATGATTATAACGTAACTCATGCTAAAGATGGAATAGAAGGTTTGATTATGTTTAAAAACAGTGATTATGATTTATGTATTTTAGATGTAATGATGCCCAGAAAAGACGGATTCTCATTGGCTAAAGATATTAGGGTTACCAATAAAGAAATACCAATTATCTTTTTAACAGCTAAAACATTAAAAGAAGATGTTTTAAAAGGATATGCTGCAGGTGCAGATGATTATTTAAATAAACCTTTTGATTCTGAAGTTCTTTTACATAAAATAAAGGCAATTTTACAAAGGAAAGAAACTGATAAATCAGCGGAATCAGAGCAGTTTGAATTCCAAATTGGTTCATTTTTCTTCAACTCAAAACTACGCCATTTATCCATTGGTCAAGAGGTAGAACCAAGTAAATTATCACCAAAAGAAAGTAAATTATTACGAATGTTAGCAATTCATAAAAATGATTTGATGCCGAGGGAATTGGCATTAACAAAAATATGGAGAGATGATAATTATTTTACTTCTAGAAGCATGGATGTTTACATTGCAAAATTACGTAAGTATTTAAAAGAAGACGAAAATGTAGAAATTTTAAACATTCACGGAGAAGGATTTAGATTAGTAGATAAAACATAATAGAAATAATATTTCCTGTAAAAATATACTCAACTTGTATTTCAAGTTGAGTTTTTGTATTTTTATGATATGGCTGAGTATATAAAATTATACAACGAAAATCCAAATCCTAGACAGATTCAAAAAGCAGTTAAAATTCTAAAAAGAGGCGGTTTAATAATATATCCTACAGATACTGTTTACGGTTTAGGTTGCGATATAACCAATAATAAGGCTTTAGAAAAAATTGCAAGAATAAAAGGAGTTAAATTAGAAAAAGCAAAATTTTCATTTATTTGTGATAGCTTAAGTCATTTGTCAGATTATGTAAAGCAAATTGATAATTCAACTTTTAAAATCTTAAAAAGAGCTTTACCTGGTCCTTACACTTTTATTTTACCAGGAAGCAATACATTGCCTAAAATTTTTAAAAAGAAGAAAACTGTTGGAATTCGTATTCCTGATAACAACATTATTAGAGCTCTAGTAGAAGAATTAGGGAACCCAATTGTGTCAACATCAATTAGAGATGATGACGCAATTCTAGAATATACCACAGATCCTGAATTAATATATGAAAAATGGGGGAATCTAATAGATTTGATTATTGATGGTGGTTATGGAGATAATACAGCATCAACTATTATTGATTTAACAGCTGATATTCCAGAAGTAATTAGAGAAGGAAAGGGAAGCTTAGATGTTTTATAATAGAAAAACAAAATATAGTTTCAGGCTTAATAAATCACAAAATCTTTTTTTAAATAGTTCTTTTGGCTTCTTTATAAGTAGAAAAATCCTATAATATAAAAAAATGTAAAAAGGAAAGTAAAATTATACAATTAGTTATTTCAGCTCTTCAAACTTCTTTTTACCTAAAGCAAAATATTGCCACACAATACTAGTGTGTGTATTGTAATCTTGTCTCTTTATTAGTTTTTTACGTTTCCCCAAAAATTTAAAGAAATTTTTATAAAAACTCAAATGTGCTTTTATAATCGCCCAAGTGTGGATAGGTCTTAATTCTATAATAAATTTAATACCAGCAATGCCATCTAAAGTTAATCGAGAAAACACTACAAAGAGAAACCATTGTTTGGGAACATTTTTTACAACATTTAATAAACTATTTCTAAAGTTTAAATATGTCTTATGAGGGTTTGATTCCTGTAAAGTTGCACCACCAACATGAAATACGGTCGAATTTCCCACATATTTTACTTTATAACCGATGTTTTGAGTTCTCCAACATAAATCAATTTCTTCTTGATGAGCAAAATAATCTTCATCAAAACCATTTATTTGGTGATATACGTTAGAACGGATAAATAAACATGCTCCAGAAGCCCAAAAAATTTCTTTAATATCATTAAACTGACCATTATCCTTTTCAAGATGATTAAAAACACGACCTCTGCAGTAAGGGTAACCAAATAAATCTATAAAACCTCCAGCAGCACCAGCATATTCAAATTTCATTTTATTTTTGAAATCTAGTATTTTAGGTTGAATTATTGCAGTTTTATTGTCTTTTTTAAAAACATCTAAAATAGGAGAAAGCCAATTATTTGTGACTTCAATATCAGAATTTATCAAACAATAAATATCTGCATCAATATATTTTAGAGCATCATTGTAGCCTTTTGCATAACCACCATTAGTAGTGTTTTCAATTATCTTTACATCAGGAAACGAGTTTTTCAAGTAAGCAACAGAGTCGTCAGTAGAAGCATTATCCGCAACATAAACATCAGCTTCTTTTGAGCTAAAATTTACTATTGATGGTAAAAATTGTTCTAATAGTTTTTTACCATTCCAGTTTAATATTACAATTGCTGTTTTCAAGGTTGCGAATTTACAGTTTATAAATGAGTTTAATTCTAATTTTATCTTAATTATAAACAGGGATTTCTTTAAGAAATATATACGTTTTATTCTCAAAATCCATTTTGCAGTAAAAATGCTCTAATCCATTGGTTACAATCAAATAATTTGCTTTTAATTTTAAATTATAACGCGCAATTTGATCAAAGGTATTTTGAGTAATTTTTATATTAGGAGCTTTACATTCTACAATTATATGATGTTTACCATTTTTATCAAAAATTAAAATATCTGTTCTTTTTTTTCGATTGTTGATAATGAGTTGTTTTTCTAAAGCAATTAAAGAGGTTGGATAGTTTTTTTTATCAATCAAAAAGCAAACAAAATTTTGCCTAACCCATTCTTCAGGCGTTAAAATGAAATATTTTTTTCGAAGATTATCAAAAATAAGCGTCTTATTTTCGCTACTTTTGAGTTTGAAATTATATGTTGGTAGGTTCAGTTTTTGCATCAATCAAATGTAAATAAAAATCAGTTATGATACATTTATTAGTTGGTAATACAGGAGCAGGAAAATCTACCTACGCCAATAAATTAAAACTCGATATAAATGGTGTTATTTTTACTTTAGATAAATGGAACAAAATTCTTTTTTTGCCAGATAAAACTGAAAACGATGGTGTTAATTGGTTTTTAGAAAGAATAGATAGGGCAGAGGAAGTAATGCAAGATTTAATTTTACAATTAGAAAATTCTGGAGTTGATAGTATTTTAGATGTAGGTCTTTCTAAGTTTAAACACAGAGAAAAATATAGAAAATTTGCAAAGGAAAACAACATAGAAGTAAAAGTTCATTTTTTAAACATTCCTAAAGAAATAAGAAAACAAAGAGTTTTAAAAAGAAATTTAGAAAAAGGAATAACTTTTGAATTTGAAGTGACCAATGAAAATTTTGAATTTATGGAAAATTGGTTTGAAGCTCCTCTAGAGACTGAATTAAAAAATAGTATTGTAATTACTGAATAAATGAATGAGATAAGAACTATTGTTTCAGATATAAAAAAAGGTAATATTAAACCCATTTATTTTTTAATGGGCGATGAGCCTTATTATATTGATAAAATTTCTGATTATATTGAACAAACAGTTTTAGATGAAGCAGAAAAAGGTTTTAATCAACAGATAATGTATGGCAGAGATGCAACAATAGAAGATATTATTTCGGCGGCAAAACGCTATCCTATGATGGCGGAAAGACAAGTTTTAATTGTAAAAGAAGCTCAAGATTTAAGTAGAAATATTGAGAAACTAATTACGTATGCCCAGAATCCACAACCTACCACTGTTCTAGTAATTAATTATAAATACAAGAAATTAGACAAACGTAAAAAGCTCCACAAAGCTATTGCTAAAACAGGTTTGATTTATGAAAGTAAAAAACTTTACGAAAATCAAGTTTCTGATTGGATAAGAAGAGTTTTAAGTGGTAAAAAATATCAAATTGAGCCTAAAGCAGCACAAATGTTGGTGGAGTTTTTAGGAACTGATTTAAGTAAAATTTCCAACGAGTTGGATAAATTAATGTTGATTTTACCACAAGAAACTATTATTAACGATAAACATATTGAGGAAAATATAGGCATTTCTAAAGACTTTAATAATTTCGAATTGCAAAAGGCAATAGGAGCTAAAAATATTTCTAAAGCAAATAGAATAATCAATTATTTTGCAGAAAACCCAAAAAATAATCCAACAGTAATGACTGTATCATTATTGAATAGCTTCTTCACAAAATTGTTATTATTTCATGGATTAAAGGATAAATCTAAGAGTTCAGTTTCAAAATCATTAGGCGTTAATTTTTATTTTATAGATGATTATTTCTTGGCTGCTAGAAATTATCCGTTGCGAAAAGTAGCACAAATAATTACTCTTTTAAGAGATGCTGATTTAAAAAGTAAAGGAGTTGGTGCAAATCAAACTCAGGGTGATATTTTAAAGGAGTTTTTATTTAAAATTTTACATTAAAATGGATTCTATTTTTAATGAAGAAATTTCAAAAGAATTTATCTCAAGAATTGAAAAATTAACTCCAGAATCCAAGCCAAAATGGGGTAAAATGTCGGTAGCACAAATGTTAGCACATTGCTGTGTAACTTATGAAATGGTTTATTCAGATAAACATAAACGTCCAAACATTTTTATAAGATTTGTATTAAAAAGATTTGTAAAAAAAATGGTAGTTTCAGAAAAACCATTTGTGAGAAATGGCAGAACAGCACCTCAGTTTTTAATTAATGATGAAAAAGTATTTGAAACCGAAACAAAACGACTGGTTTATTTTATAAAAAAAACACAGAGATTAGGAGAAAAGTATTTTGAAGGTAAGGAGTCTCTTTCTTTTGGGAAATTATCTTCAGTTGAGTGGAATAATTTATTTTATAAACATTTAGATCATCATTTAAACCAATTTGGTAAATAAACAGAATTTACTTTCTTTCTAAAAAATCTTGATAAGACTTTTGTGTAATCGCTTTACCTAGAGAGTCTAAATTAGAAGTTATTCCTTCATTTAATATTGGCTTTTTACCAATGTAATCGTAAACAAAAGAACCATTTTTGTTTAAAGTTCCGTAGCCTTTATTAAAAGTATAATGTGCATATTGCTTATTTGAAGAATTAAAAATATTTTTACCCAAAACAAAATCTTTTTTATCTCCACCCAACAAATCTAATAATGTAAATGAAAAATCTACCTGACTAGAAAACATGGAAACTTCTTTCATACTAGTATTTACAGCTCCACCCAACCACAACATAGGAATTCTGAATTTTTTAGGAGAAAAAATTGGTCCTTGGTGTTTAGGAGAACTATGTCCATGATCGGCCATAATTACAATTAAAGTATTTTGATACCAGTCTTTCTTTTTTGCAGATTTTATAAAGTCTCCAATTACCTGATCTGTATAATGGTGCGCACTTCTAAATTTATTATCTTCAGTATCTTTTCCAAAAACGTACTCTCCTTTTATTTCATAGGGTTCATGGCTAGTTAATGTTAATGCAATTGTAAAGAAAGGTTCTTTTTTGTTTTTGGATAAGTCTTTTTCCAAACGTTTCATAAAAACATCATCGTATGCACCCCATTTTGAATTCCAATCTTTTTTATCAAAATCACTTCCATCTACAAAGTTGTTGATTCCAGCATTTCGTAAATATGTATTCATATTTCCAAAATTTAAATCACCTCCATAATAAAAAGAAGTTTTATAACCTAGTTGCTCCATTTTTTTTGGTAGCATTGGTAAACTTCTAGTTTTATTTGGCATGCGCATTATTCTTTTTACGGGTGGTGAATAATATCCACTTAAAATAGCAGGAATAGCTTTGTCTGTTCTATCTCCATTTCCATAAAAATTTGTAAATAATATTCCTTCTTTCGATAATTCATTTAAGTTTGGTGTAACATTTGGTTCCCCTCCTAAAGAACCTACTATTTTAGCAGGTAAACTTTCCCAAATTATTAATAATATATTTGGTTTTTTTATAGTTAAAACAGAATCTATATGAGTTTCTAAAAGTTCATTTCTTGTTTTATTGATAACATTAGTAGCAGTTTTATCATTAAAATAAATATATGGATTTTTACCATCAGTTTTGTGTGTCAGAGCATTAAAGAAGTTCCAAATAAAATTGATAGCAGCGTGATTCGCAAACATTTTATCAGAAAAATATACATTACTTTGGTTTACTGGTATAGTTTGAAAACCACCTCTTACAGGAATTATTAATGCTGCTGTAATGAGCAGAAAAAGAGGGATTTCTAACCAAGTTCCTTTATTTATTTTATATAGCTTTTTTTGATAAAATTTATGGAATATTTTAATGAAACCATAAGAAACCATGAGCCAGCCCAAAATTCCGCCAACTAATTGAAAAGTTGAAGTCGAGGCAATCATCAATTCTGGTGTATTTAAGTATGTAAGTAAAGAAGTGTCTAAACGAACTCCCCAAGCTTGGTATAAACCAGCGTCAATAAATAATAATATTGAGATACATAAAATAACGATAAAAGTATACCATTTTATAATTTTTAAAATTCTTTTAGGATTAAGAAATATTGAAAATATAATTAGTAAAAAAGGTATAGTAGATAAATACCCGGAAAAAGCAATATCTAATTGTAACCCGTATAAGAATGTCTTGACAGTTGTTAATAAACCAATTTCTTGCGCTTTGTCAAAATAATATAAAACGAAAAATAAACGAGCAAAAAGAAAATAGATAATCCAGAATAAAAAGTATTTTATATTAAACAGAAGTCTGTTTTTTAATGTATTCATGCTTACTCTATTACTTTTAAACGTGCTTTTGCAGTTACAGAAACATCAGAAAAAGTATGATTTAGATACTTTAAATAGCCGGTTATAGCTATCATTGCAGCATTATCTGTAGTGTATTCAAATTTAGGAATGTAAGTTGTCCATCCAAAATGTTTTTCTGCCAGTTGTAATCTTTCTCTAATTGCAGAGTTTGCAGAAACTCCACCAGCAATCGCAATTTGTTTTATGCCAGTTTTCTTTACAGCATTTTTTAATTTTGCCATCAAAATCTCTACTATTGTATACTGTATAGATGCACAGATATCATTTAAATTTTCCTCGATAAAGTCAGGGTTTAACCGCACTTTTTTTTGAATAAAGTATAAAATCCCGGTTTTTAATCCACTAAAACTAAAATCTAAATCACCTACTTTTGGTTGGGTAAATTTATATGCTTTTGGGTTACCTAATTGCGCATATTTATCTATTAAAGGTCCTCCAGGATAAGGTAATCCTAAAATCTTGGCAGATTTATCAAAAGCTTCGCCTACAGCATCATCAATAGTTTCGCCTAATACTTTCATTTCAAAATGGTTAGTAACCTTTACAATTTGTGTATGTCCTCCGCTAATTGTGAGACAAATAAAAGGGAAATTTGGTTTTTTACTATCTTCATCATCAATAAAATGAGCTAAAATATGCGCTTGCATATGATTTACATCTATCAAGGGAATTTCTAATCCCAAAGCTAAAGATTTTGCAAAAGAAGTACCCACTAATAAAGAACCCATTAGTCCTGGACCACGAGTAAATGCAACAGCAGATAATTGATTTTTGGTAACCTTGGCTTGCGCTAAAGCTTGCTGAACAACAGGTAAAATATTTTGTTGATGAGCCCTTGAAGCTAATTCTGGAACTACACCTCCATATTTTGAATGTACTTCTTGATTCGCGATAACATTACTTAATACTTTTCCGTTATATATTACAGAAGCGCTAGTATCATCGCAAGAAGATTCAATACCTAAAATGTAAATGGGTTTTTGCATGGATAAAAAAAGTAATACAAAAGTAAGTATAAATATTTCTAGGTTTCTATTTTTTAAGAATAGAAATTTAATAGTTTGTTAAATTTGAACGTTCTTTGTAATAATAAGCAATATTTTCTATTGTATTATTGAATCTATTTAAATATTATTCTTATCAAACAAGCTAGAAAAAAAATACTAAAATGGTTTGGGTACATTGTGCTTTTATTTTTGTTGCTTAGTATTTTACTTTCAGTTTCTGCAGTGCAAACTAAAATTGGTAATTATGTTACTAGTAAAATTAACAATGATTTTGGTACGAATTTAACAATAGAAAAAGTAGATTTCTCTCTTTTAGGAAGTGTAGAATTAAAAGGAATTGAAATTAGAGATCATCATAAAGATACTTTAATTTTTGTAGAGAAATTAAGGACTTCTGTCCTCAACGCAAAAAGAATTTTAAATAATAAAGTTAATTTAAAAAATATTTATTTAGAAGGTGCATCCTTTTTTATGAAAAAATATAAAGGTGAAGAAAATGATAATCTAGCTATTTTTATAGATTCATTTGATGATGGCTTACCTAAAGACTCTCTTGCTACCCCTTTTGTTTTAAAAACCTCTAATGTTTATGTAACAAACTTAAATTATAGAATTACAAACGCAAATAATAAAGACTCGGTTAATTATGAAGTTAAAAATGCAGGAGGTAATCTGCAAGATTTATCAATTGTAGGACCAAATTTTTCATCAAAAATAAGAGGTTTACATTTCATAGATAAATATGGCTTAAAAGTAACAAATTTAACCACAGATTTCACCTATACTAAAACCGGAATGCATTTTGTAAAAACAAATTTGCAAACACAAAAAACAGACCTAAAAGCAGATATTCACTTTACTTACAACAGAGAAGATTTATCAGACTTTAATAATAAAACCCAAATTAAAGCAAATTTTGATAAAAGTAAAGTTGCTATAGAAGATATAAAGAAATTTTATAATGAATTGAGTGGTAATGATATTTTAACCTTGCAAGGTGATTTTACGGGAAAACTTAATAATTTTGAGTTTAAAAAACTGAATTTATCTTCAAAAAAGGGCCTAAATATAAAAGGAGATTTGTTTTTTGTAAATTCAGTAAATACAGAAAGAGGTTTCATTTTTGAAGGAGATTTAGATAATATATCAGCAAATTATAAAAAGTTAAGAATTGTTTTGCCTAATGTTTTGGGTAAAAATTTGCCATCAGAATTTGATAAACTTGGAAATTTTGCTTTAAAAGGATATATAAAAATTACTCCTGAGCAAATTCAGGCAGATGTGGAGTTAAAATCAGAAATAGGCTCAGCTATTTCAAATTTATCAATCTTAAATATAGATGATATAGACTTTGCTACTTATGATGGTGAAATAAAATTTGACAATTTTGATATTGGTGAGTTTTTTAATAATCCAATATTTGGAAAACTTTCTTTAACTGGTGATGTAGACGGAAGTGGTTTTAAATTAGACAATATAGATACTTCTTTTGATGGAGACATTTCAAGATTAGATTTTAAAAATTATTCATACACTAACATTTCTGCCAAAGGTCAATATCAAAATAATAAGTTTGACGGTGAATTAAAAATAAAAGACAAGAACTTTAATATGAATTTTAGTGGTCTAGCAGATCTATCATCTAAAATTAATAAGTTCGATTTTAAGACTGAGATTGCATATTTAAATTTAAAAGAAACTAATCTTTTTGTTAGAGATAGCATCTCAAATTTAAAAGGCATCATTGAATTAGATATAGAAGGAAATACTTTTGACGATATCTTGGGAAATGCTACGTTTAAAGACGTTTTTTATACAAATCAAAAAGATGAATTTCGTTTTAAAGAATTTAAAATATCCTCATCCATAAAAGATAGTATCAAAAGAATTGATTTAATTTCAGAAGATATTGCAAAAGGCCATTTAACAGGTAACTTTATATTTTCAGAAGTTTCAAAAGTAGCACAAAATGCTTTAGGTAGCATGTATACAAATTATAAACCTTTTAAAGTAGTTTCAAATCAATTTTTAGATTTTAATTTTACCATTTATAATCAGATTGTAAATGTATTTTTTCCTGATATTTATATTGATGACAATACAAAAGTTAAAGGCAAAATTATATCAAATAAAGAGCAGTTAAAACTAACCTTATCCTCCCCCAAAATGGATATTTACGGGAACGAATTAAAAGAAATCTTATTACGTACCGATACGCAAAATTCTTTTTATAATTCTTATTTAACGGCATCCGAAGTCAATACGAAATACTACAAAGTTTCTAAGTTTAACTTAATAAATAAGACAGAAAATGATACCCTGTATTTTAAATCTGAATTTGATGGAGGGCTAAATAATGATGAAAACTTTAATTTAGACTTTTACTACACAATAAACAAAGACGAAAAATCTGTTTTAGGTTTTGAAAAATCAACATTTGTTTTAAAAGATACGGCTTGGGATATCAATCCAGACGATACAAATACAGATAAAATAGTATTCGATTTAAAAAGTAATGATTTTAATTTTAGTCAATTTAAATTAGTATCAGGAAATCAAGAAATTAAATTTAAAGGAAATTTGAAAGGAGAATCAGAGAAAAATTTATCAGCTGATTTTAAAGATGTTAGTTTACAAAGTTTTTTGCCAGAAATTGATAGTTTATCTCTAAAAGGAAATGTTTCAGGAAGGCTACATTTTCTTCAAAAAGATAAAATATACAGGCCAGAGGCAGCTTTAATCATAAAAGATTTTGAGGTCAATAATTTTGAGCAAGGAGAAATGGCTATTAATATTATTGGAGATAATTCCTACGAAAAGTTCAATGTAGATTTATCAATCAAAAATGAAAGAGTTAAAAGTATTGGTGCAAAAGGAGTTTTAGATTTTACAAATATCAGGCCGTTAATAGATTTAGAAGTCCTCTTAGAAGATTATAATTTACAAGCTTTTAGCCCTTTAGGTCAGGATATTATTTCATCTTTAAGAGGCGCTGTTACAGGTAATTTTTATTTAAGAGGTTTTTTGAGAAATCCAGATATGGAAGGTACTTTAACGCTTAAAAATGCAGGTTTAAAATTTCCGTATTTAAATGTAGATTACGATTTTGATGGAAATTCTACAATTTCTTTAGATCAGCAATCTTTTATTTTAGAGGATATTAATCTTGTAGATACAAAACACAATTCTAGGGGTAAGTTTGTAGGAAGTATTACGCATCAAAATTTTGAAAAGTGGTTTTTAGATTTAAAGATAATCACAGATAACTTGTTAGTTTTAGATACAGAAAACACAGATGAAGCATTGTATTATGGAACTGCTTTTATGGATGGCTCTGCCTCAATAACTGGTTTAACAGATCAATTAACCATAAATGTTAACGCAAAAACAAATCCTAATACAACTTTTGTAGTGCCTCTAAAAGATGTTGAAACTGTAGATAATTATAGTTTAATTCATTTTAAAACTGATGAAATAGATACTAAAGAAAGGCAGAGAGAACTCGCAGAAGAAGCTATAAAAGGTTTAGATTTAAATATTGATTTAGAAGTAACCAAAGATGCAAAGGCACAGGTTGTTATTGATGAAGAAAATGGTAGTCAATTGCAAGGTAGAGGTTCGGGAAATCTTCAAATACGAATCAATACAAGGGGTAAATTTGATATGTTTGGAGATTATACCATAGATAATGGAGTTTATGATTTTAAGTATAAAGGAATTATAAATAAACCTTTTATTATTCAAAAAGGCGGTACGGTTTCGTGGGCTGGTAATCCATATGAAGCTAATTTAGATGTAACAGCCATTTATAAAGCAAAGGCTAACCCAGGGGTTTTATTACAAAATTTTAATACGAACCGCCGTGAAGAGATTGATTTAGTTACAAGAATTACAGGAAGCTTATTTAATTCCAAACAAGAATTGGATATTCAGTTAACAAATGTTGACCCTTCTATTGCAAGCGAATTAGAATTTGTATTGAATGATAATAATGTAAACGAGAAAACCACTCAATTTATATCACTACTAGCTTTTAATACTTTTAGAAACCCAGACAGAGTTAGTTTTGATGTAAATAATACATTGGCTGGCACAGCATCAAGTGCAATAGCAGGTGCCTTCTCAAGTTTACTGAATAATCCAGATAGTAAATTTCAATTAGGCTTGGATTATCAACAAGGACAAGATAATGACGTTGATCGTTTAAATATTGATAATCAAGTAGATTTATCTTTAAGTACACAGTTAAATGATTGGGTAATTATTAACAGTAAAGTGGGGGTTCCTGTAGGTTCTGAAACACAATCAAGTGTAATAGGTGAAGTTAAAATTGAGGTAATCTTAAATAAAGAAGGAAATTTTAGAGGTACAATTTTTAATAGGCAAAACGAAATACAATATTCACAACAAGAGGAAGGTTATACGCAAGGAGTTGGATTGTCGTATCAAGTAAATTTTAATACATTATCAGAATTATTTTCTAAAATTAGGTCTAAAAAAAAATCTAGTAGAAAGAAAAATACCCTAATTAAAAAAGATACACTTCTAATAAAAAGAGATAGTATAATGAATTTTGAAGGTAATTAAATTTGATATCACTAAAGAATTAACTCTTACACGATATCAAGCTTAAACGCAAACGTTTTCGAATATTTTTAGCTGTCAATCCTCTATACCATTGGTGTTTTTGGTCTATAACGATTTCGTAGTTTTTTTATTTTTAGTGAGCAAAAAGAAGTAATTTTACAAAATATAACATGAAAAAAATTAAGAAAATAGGAGTTATGACTTCTGGAGGAGATTCTCCTGGAATGAATGCAGCAATTAGATCTGTGGTAAGAACTTGTGCTTTTTACGAGATAGAATGTGTAGGTATTTACAGAGGTTATGAAGGAATGATAGAAGGTGATTTTACAAATCTAGATGCTAGAAGTGTAAAAGGCATCATCAATAAAGGAGGTACCTTTTTAAAATCTGCAAGGTCACATGAGTTCAGAACAAAAGAAGGAAGACAAAAAGCTTACAATGCTTTAAAGTCTGCAGATATTGATGGTATAGTAACTATTGGTGGAGATGGAACTTTTACAGGTGCTTTAATATTTAATGAAGAGTTCGGTTTTCCAGTAATGGGAATTCCAGGAACTATTGATAACGATATTTTTGGTACATCACATACGCTAGGCTATGACACAGCCTTAAATACCGTTGTTGAAGTAATTGATAAAATTAGAGATACCGCTTCATCCCATAATCGTTTATTCTTTATAGAAGTTATGGGTAGAGATGCAGGTCATATTGCATTGAATGTTGGAGTAGGGGCAGGTGCAGAGGAAATATTAATTCCGGAAGAAGATTTAGGTTTGGAAAGATTGGTGGATTCTTTAAAAAGAAGTAAACAATCCGGTAAATCTTCGAGTATTGTTGTTGTAGCAGAAGGAGATAAAACAGGTAAAAATGTTTTTGAACTGAAGGATTACGTTAATGAAAACATGCCTGAATATGACGTGAGAGTATCAGTGTTAGGTCATCTACAAAGAGGGGGTTCTCCGTCTTGTTTTGACAGAGTTTTGGCAAGTAGAATGGGAGTAAGAGCAGTAGAAGATTTAATCAATGGAAATTCTAACTATATGGTTGGCCTTATAAACGATAAAATTGCAGTTACTCCTTTAGAGCAGGCTGTAAAGGGAAAGTCAGAAATAAATCAAGAATTAATACGTGTGTCAGATATAATGACTACATAAAAATTAAATTAAGTAAATAATGATAAAAATAGGAATTAACGGATTTGGTAGAATTGGTAGATTGGCTTTCAGATCTGCAGTGAACAGAGAAAATGTACAAGTTGTTGCAATTAATGATTTATTAGATGTAGATTATTTAGCATACATGTTAAAGTATGATTCTGTTCACGGTGCATTTAACGGAACTGTAGAAGTTGCTGATGGTAAACTGATAGTAAATGGTAATGAAATAAGAATTTCTGCTGAACGTAATCCTGCTGATTTAAAATGGGATGAAGTTGGAGCTGAGTATGTTTTAGAATGTACAGGGATTTTTAAAAGTTTAGAACAAGCGAATTTACACATTCAAGGTGGAGCTAAAAAAGTGGCTATTTCTGCACCTTCTGGTGACGCACCAATGTTTGTTATGGGTGTAAATCATACAAAATTACAAGCTTCTGATACTATTTTTTCTAACGCTTCTTGTACAACAAATTGTTTAGCACCTATTGCAAAGGTTTTGAATGATAACTTTGGTATAGCAGAAGGTTTAATGACAACTGTTCATGCTGCAACTGCAACTCAAAAAACTGTTGATAGTCCATCTAATAAAGATTGGAGAGGCGGTAGAGCTGCAATTCATAATATTATTCCTTCTTCTACAGGAGCTGCAAAGGCTGTTGGAAAAGTAATTCCAGAATTAAATGGAAAATTGACAGGAATGGCATTTAGAGTGCCAACTATGGATGTGTCTGTTGTAGATTTGACGGTAAAGTTAGAGAAAGGTGCTTCTTATGAAGAGGTGAAAGCTGCAATGAAATCTGCTTCAGAAAATGAAATGGAAGGTGTTTTAGGGTATACTGAAGAATTAGTTGTATCTCAAGATTTTGTTGGTGAAACTCGTACTTCTGTTTTTGATGCTAATGCAGGTATCGCTTTAAATGATAACTTTGTAAAAGTTGTTTCTTGGTATGATAATGAAATAGGATACTCAACTAAACTTGTAGATTTAGTGGAATATTCTGCTTCTTTACAATAGTGAGAATAATTAAAATATAAAAAAGCCTGATAGATTTAAATTCTATTAGGCTTTTTAGTTTTGCATAAAATTAAAAACTTATTTCATTGCAATCATGCTAATTTCTACATTTACAAATTTTGGTAAGTTTGCAACCTCTACAGTTTCTCTTGCAGGAGCCATTTCTTCATTAAAATAAGATCCGTAAACGGTATTAATTTTTGCAAACTGATTCATATCAGCAATAAAAATAGAACTTTTTATAACGTTTTCAAAGGTCATATCAGCAGCTTTTAGTACTTCCTTCATATTTTCCATAACTTGCTTAGTTTCTTCTTCAATAGAATCTAGAACTAATTTACCATTAATAGGATTTATTGCTATTTGGCCAGAAGTATAAAGTGTATTTCCACTTAAGATTGCCTGATTGTATGGCCCAATTGGAGCAGGAGCCTTAGATGTTGTTATTATTTTTTTCATTATTTTGATATTATATGAAACACTAAATCTTAAATTAAAAAAGTCTATCTGGTGGCTTATTTTTATCCCATTTTAAATCAGATAAAGTTGATGACTTTACTCCAATAAAAAAAGTATATGAAGATGTAGACCCAAAAGGAACCCAATTAAAATTAAATTGCCAACTGTCTAAATCTCTTGTAAAATTAAATCTAGAAAAAGAAAAGGCTCCACCTTTAAAATCGTAACCTGAAGAGTATCCTACTTTCCATTTAGGAGATAATTCAATATTTCCACTAAAACCAACTGTATGATTTTTTATTTCACCAGGTACGTTTCCTGGGTTTGAGTAATTAACAGCATACACTAAATTAATAGACCATGGTATCTTAGCTTTATATAAATCAGTTTTTTTAGTTTCCCCTTTTTTATTAACGTTATTTTGCTGCCGTCCTATATTTCCTTGTCTATTAGTAGGGTCTATATTTGCGCCCATTGTATCAGTAGGATTATTTGCACCATTACCATTTTCTTTATCGCCTTTTTTACTTTTATCAAAGTCTGAACTTGAAATAGAGTAATTGGCTGTTAGTGTAGCGTTTTGTAACCTGAAAATACTTGTATTGAATTTATTAATAGTTTGTCCCTGGTCATTTACTTGATAAGGGTTCAGTGATCCATTTAAGTTCAAAGCTAACTTATCTTTAAATAAACGGGTTCCTGCATTAAAACTAACATTTGACCAATTTAAACTATCTGCAGCAAAGTTATATGAAGTGTTAAAATTTAAATTATTTAATAACATTACTTTTTCATCTTCCTCATCACTATCAGGATCTTTAGGAGCCATTTTTGCTTCTAAAACATTATTAATAGATATTCCTACTGAATTTGATAATCCTGTCCCAGGAGCTCTATATAAACTTTGATCAAAAATTGTATAATTTAATACATCTGTTGGGTCATCACTCTGTTGTACTTCTCTAATAAATTTTGTTCCAAAATCTGGTCTGTATGTATAGGATATTGTTGGTCTAATTGTATGTCTAATTGCTTTTAATCTACCTTTGTTAAAGTTAAAAGTACCGTAAATATTAGTTGATAAACTTACGCCTAAATTATAAGTTCTAAATGTTTTAAAACCAGTTAAAGTATCTGTTACAACTTCGTTTGATGTGTCATCGTATTTTTTATTGATATAATTAAAGTTCCAACTTTCTTCATAGTTAGCACTCGGTGAAAGTGTAAAATATTTAAAGGCTTTTATATTTGTGTTTGTTCCGGTTCTATGTTGTACACCAGATTTTGCAGTTTGAAACATTTTAGGGGTAAAGAATTCATCATCAGTAGTATTAATTAAATATTGACCTTGCATATTATAATTAAATCCTAGTTTCTGAATTGGATTTTTCTTAATACCTCCTTTACCAGCAAATGGATAAATTCGATTCATGTTTAAAGTTAAAGATGGCAAGGTCATCGATATACTTTCTGTATTTGTATTTTGTTGATGAGATGCAGTAACTGCCATATTAAAAGGAGTTCCTACAAAAGTTTTACTGTAATTTATAGAGGAGTTAAAAGTGTTATTTTGATTTTGTGCAGCATTAAATTGATTTAATGATTCTCTGAAAAACCGACTACTTCCAAGGTTTACAGAGGCAGAAAATCGTGAATTTGGACTTGCTTTCGAATCTTGACTATGATTCCATCTAACATTAAAATTATTGTTTTTACTAAAATTATCAAATCCTCTAATTCCATTAATAGTACTTTCATAATTAAAACTAAACACTCCATTAAATCGATAACGTTTAATATAATTAGAGTTTGTTCTAATTCCCCAGCTTCCATTTGCCCATGCATCACCCGTAAGCGTTAAATCTACATAATCATTTATCGCAAAGTAATATCCACCATTTTGTAAACCAACACCTCTATCGCTGCTACCAGTATCAAATGCAGGAAGTAAAAAACCAGAAACACTAGTTTCTGTCATAGGGAAATAAGCAAAAGGTAAAATTAGTGGAGTAGGTATGTCTGCCAAAACTAAATTACTTAGTCCTACAATAATTTTTTTTCCAGGAACCAATTTTGCTTTATTGGTTCTTATGTAATAGTCAGGAGCTTTTTTTTCTGAAGTTGTAAAACGTATTTTTCTGATGTAAATAGTGGAATCGTTTACCCGTTTTGTTTTTGTTCCATAAGTAAACATTTCGCCTTGTTTGGTTTTTAAACCATAAATTAAAGCACGCTTACTTTTAAAATTATAAAGTATACTATCTTGTTCCGATTCTTGATTTCCTTGTTTAAACACTGGTCTTTGCACATATCCTGTGCTATCAATAATTCCTTTGGCAAAAAGTGTGTTTTTTTTATAATCAATAATTATAATTCCGGCTTTTAAATCAATATCAGTATAAGTAATATTAGCTTCATTATATAAAGTTACAGTTTTCTTTTTTGCATTTTGAATTGTGTAATCTTTTGCAACATGTTTAATAATGTCCTCAATAGATTCTTTTGGCTTTATAGTGTCAGTATTAATTGTGTCTTTGTTTTTAAGGATTGGTTTTTCTTTTTTTGGAGAAGCTACAGAATCTTTATTCGTAAGAAGACTCTTTTTTACTAAAGGAACTACAATTTTTTCTTTAGATTTTATATCTTGAGAAAAACCAGTTTTTATTGCGAAGAGGCAGCAAATTAAAAGTAAGTATGATAGGTTTGATTGCAATGCTATAAATACTATTTTTGTAGATGAGTAAAAGTATGGCTCAATATTTGAAACACAAAATTAATGATGCCAAAATTAGTTAAATTTTATTGATGAATTTTCTACAAAGCCACAAATTTAATACCAAACTTAAAAACTTGTTTTTTTGTGTGATTTCTGCTGTTGTTTTATGTTCTGTATCAGCCTTAAACGCTCAAAAAAAATACACTATTGTTATAGATGCAGGTCATGGAGGTAAAGATCCTGGAAATTTAGGAAATGGTTATAAAGAAAAGCATATTGCTTTAAAAGTAGCTTTAGAGGCTGGTAAACAGCTGTCTAAAGAGAAAGATATAATAGTTATTTATACAAGAACGAAAGATGTGTATCCAGAATTATGGAAAAGAGGAGAAATTGCAAATAATGCCAAAGCAGATTTATTTATATCTATCCATTGCGATTCTCATACATCGAATGCCTTTGGTGCAGGAACTTTTGTATTAGGATTGAGAGGAAATAAAAAGAATTTAGAAATAGCAAAAAGAGAAAATGCTTCCATTCTTTTAGAAGATAATTTTGAGAAAAGATATAAAGGATTTGATTCAAATTCAGCAGAATCTGTTATTGGTTTATCACTTTTACAAGAAGAAAATTTAGATAAAAGCTTAGAATTGGCAAGTCTCATTCAACGAAATTTTGCTTTTAAACTGAAAAGGAATGATAGAAAAGTAAAACAAGACAATTTTCAAGTACTAAGAGAAACCATTATGCCAAGTGTTTTAGTAGAACTTGGTTTTTTAACCAACAAAAAAGAGGGAAAATATTTAAACTCACAAAAAGGGCAACAACAAATGGCAAAAGCCATTTCGGATGCTGTTAAAAATTATATTAACAACCTTAAATTGAATACAGTTGCTGAACAGGTTATAGAGAATAAAGGTATTGATATTATAGAATTTAAGATTCAAATAGAGTCGGGAAAAAATAAAATTGCGACTAAATCATATAACTTTAAAGGTTTAAAAAATATTGAAAGAGCCAAGGTAGGGGCTTTTTATAAATACTATTATGGAGTAACTTCTTCATATAAATCTGCTTTAAGTTCATTAAAAATAGCTAAACAAAAAGGATACAAAACTGCCTTTATGGTTGCCTTTAAAAACAATGAAAAAGTATCTGTAAAAGAAGTGAATAAATAGTATTAATTTTAGCACTAACAACCTAAAATAATTAGTAATATTATTAGTAAATTTGCACATATGACAAAAGAATTAAAAACAGGTTTAATTGTAGTTATAATTATCATAGGTTTTTTTTGGGGGTTTAACTTTTTAAAAGGACATGATTTATTGGGTGGAAAAGCGCGTGAATTTAAAGTAGAATACTCTAAAATTGGAGGTTTAAATGAAGCGAGCCCAGTTACCATAAACGGTTTAAAAGTTGGACAAGTAAAAGAAATTGAATTTAACGAAGCTCCGGAAAAAAGAGGTCAATTAATAGTTACTTTTGCAGTTGAAAATGATTTTGAGTTTTCTAAAAATAGTATTGTTAAAATTTATTCACCCAATCCATTAGCCGGTTCAAATTTAGCAGTAGTTCCAAGTTATGATGGTGAACTAGCTACATCAGGAGATATATTGAAAGGCGAAATGGAAGAAAGTTTGTTTACATCTATTGGAGAAAGACTAGACCCACTTCAAACTAAATTAGAAAAAGTTTTAATTGGCGCAGACACTCTTTTTCAAAGAGTTAATGATGTATTAGATAAGCAAACAACAAATAGTTTAAAAAATTCTTTCACTGGTTTGGAACTAACAATAGGAGATGTTAGAAAAACATTAAAATCTGTAAATGCTTTATTAGATAGCAGCGCTGTTGATTTTAATAAAACCATGAAAAGTGCAAGTAAAATCTCAGAAGATTTGGCTAAAGTTACAGATACATTATCCAAAGCAAATATTGGTGAAATTATGAGATCTACGGAAAAAGCATTGTCATCAGTAAACTCAATGCTAGACGGTATGGATCAGGGTAAAGGTACTTTTGGGAAGTTAATAAATGATCCTGCTTTGTATAATAATTTAACTTCTATGTCTAAAGAATTGGAGGAATTATTAAGAGAGATGAAATTAAATCCAAAACGTTTTGTACACTTTTCTTTATTTGGAAAAAGAGCAAAGGCCTATGATGATGAAAAGAATAAGAATAATGAAACAAGTCAATAAATTTATTATTTAACAAATAAAATATTTTTAAAAAAATAAAAGATAAACATGCAATATTTACCAAACATTTTTTTTGCGTTAGCCTTAATCATTGGTATAGGTTTCTTTGTCATAAATATTAGAAAAATATCAAGAAACATTAAATTAGGAAAAGATGTAGATAGAACAGACAACAAATCTGAACGTTTAAAAAATATGATGATGATTGCTTTAGGGCAATCCAAAATGGTAAAAAGACCTTTTTCTGGATTTTTACACATTATTGTTTACGTTGGTTTTATTATCATTAACATAGAAGTTCTAGAAATTATTATTGATGGATTATTTGGTACACATCGAATTTTTTTAAATTTCATTCCAATATCAGTTTACGGCTTTCTAATAGCAACTTTCGAAATCTTAGCGGCTTTGGTATTTGCGGTTGTTGTTGTTTTTTGGTTACGAAGAAATGTATCAAATATTAAACGATTTCTTAGTACTGAGATGAAAGGGTGGCCAAAAAATGACGGAAACTATATTCTTTATTTTGAAATGGTTTTAATGTCTTTGTTTTTAATTATGAACGCGACAGATACTCCGTTTCAAGAAGCAGGAATAGGAAATCCTATAAGTCAATTTATAGTTCCTTTTTTTAATGGATATTCGGCAGAAGCACTTCACACCATTGAAAGATCAGCTTGGTGGATTCATATTTTAGGTATTTTAATCTTCTTAAACTATTTATTTTATTCTAAGCATTTACATATACTTTTGGCTTTTCCAAATACATATTTTGCAAATTTAAATCTAAAAGGAAAATTCAATAATTTAGAATCTGTTACTAACGAAGTTAAATTAATGATGGATCCTGATGCAGATCCTTATGCAATGCCAGAGGAAGGAGCAGAGGAAGCTGTACCCGAAAAATTTGGCGCAAGTGATGTAACCGATTTAAATTGGGTACAATTATTAAACGCATATACATGCACTGAATGCGGTAGATGTACCTCTTCTTGTCCTGCAAACTTAACAGGTAAAAAATTATCTCCTCGTAAAATTATGATGGATACTAGAGATCGTTTAGAACAGGTTGGTAGAAATATTGACAATAATAAAGGTGTTTTTAAAGATGATGGTAAACAACTATTATACGACTTTATCACTCCAGAGGAACTTTGGGCATGCACAAGTTGTAATGCCTGTGTAGAAGAATGTCCGGTTAATATTGATCCACTATCAATAATTATGGACATGCGTAGATATTTAGTTATGGAGCAAAGTGCTGCTCCTCAAGAATTAAATATGATGATGACTAATGTAGAAAATAATGGAGCTCCTTGGCCTTATAATCAACAAGATAGATTAAATTGGGCTAATGAAGATTAATTTTAATAGTAGTATTTAATTACTTTTTTTAACCATATTTAAGATTAAATGTTATTTTTATTCAGACGAAAATTTACAAGCCTTTTTTTAAGAGTATTTAAAAAATTAACAACAAAAAACTATTAGGATGAACGTACCAACAATGGCAGAAATGATGGCGCAAGGCAAACAACCAGAAGTATTATTTTGGGTGGGTGCAGCAGGAAGTTATGATGATAGAGCTAAAAAAATATCTAGAGCTTTTGTTAAAATATTACATCAAGCTAATGTAGATTTCGCTGTTTTAGGAGCAGAAGAAACTTCTACAGGTGACGCAGCTAAAAGAGCAGGAAATGAGTTTTTGTTTCAAATGCAAGCAATGATGAATATTGAGGTAATGAATAGCTATGAGATAAAGAAAATAGTCACTTGTGATCCGCATTCTTTTAATACATTAAAAAATGAATATCCTTCTTTAGGAGGGAAATATGAAGTTTTTCACCACACACAGTTTATACAAAATTTAATTTCTGAAGGTCGTTTAAATATCGACGATACTACTTTAAAAGGAAAAAGAGTAACTTTTCATGACCCTTGTTATTTGGGAAGAGCAAACGAAGTTTACGAATCTCCAAGAAGCTTAATTAGAAGATTAGGTGTAAACCTCACAGAAATGAAACGTCATAAAGAAACTGCATTATGTTGCGGAGCTGGAGGAGCTCAGATGTTTAAAGATGCAGAACCTGGTAATAAAGAAGTAAATATTTTAAGAACAGAAGATGCTTTAAAAACAAAACCTCAAATTATTGCGACAGGCTGCCCTTATTGCAATACAATGATGACAGATGGTATAAAATTTAAAGAAAAAGAAGGTCAAGTTTTTGTGAAAGATATTGCTGAATTAATTGCAGAAGCAAATAACCTATAAATTATGAATAAAACATCAATTTTAATTTTAGTATTATTATTTGTTTTTTCCTGCGGGAAAAAGGAAGTTAAAAGTGAGATTGAGGAAATAAAAGCCCCTGCAGCAGAAATTCCTGTTGATAAAGATAAAAAGGAAATTAAAATAGATGAACAAGATGAAATATCAGCCCTTATTTTTACAGTTCAAATAGCTGCTTTAAAAAATCAAAATGAAGATTTAGAAAATATTGATGAAATAAAGGTCTATTATGAAAATGATTTAATAAAGTACAGATTAGGTAATTTTGAAACCTATCAAGAAGCCAGAGAGTTTAGATCACAAATTTTAAATGAATACAACGATGCTTTTATACAGGCATTAAAAAATGATCGACCAATTTTTATTTTAGAAGCGCTATAAAAATTTTATGTCAGAAGAATTTAAAAACGAAGAAGTTAAAAATTTACCCGATATTATAAAAGTTGATTTTAAAAGTATTGATAAGAGTTACTTAAAAGTAATTTATATTAACTTTTTTTTACTTTTTATTCCTCTTTTAGTGGGATTAATTATTTTACATCAATTTTCTTTTTCAAATGAAATAAATGAATATATCATTTTTATATATCTTTTATTTATTGCATTTTTTGGTTTAATTTTTACAATATTAAATCTTAGTTTTCCTTTCAGGAAATATGCTTTAAGAGAAAAAGATATCACTTACAAAGCAGGTTTACTGGTTAAAAAAATAACTACAGTTCCTTTTTCTAGGGTACAACATGTAGAAATTGATGAAAAACCTATTTCCAGAATCTTTGGGTTATCCTCTATAAGTGTATATACAGCTGGTGATAGTAGTGATGATTTGGAAATAAAAGGGATTAAAAAAGAGACAGCACTTCAAATTAAAGAATTCATTAGTTCCAAAATTAATGAATAACACTTTTAACTTTTCTGAGTTTTCAAAACAATCCTCAAAGGGAATTTTTGTAATTTATATCTCATTAATTTACAGTGCTTTAAAAATATCATGGATTTTTATTTTTCTTATTTTTAAAGATTTTTCAGAAATTTCAAACACCAAGTTATTATACATTTCTTTAGGTATTGGCATAATTTTATTATTTCTATTGATAAGAGCTATTTTAATTTATAAAAATTTCCAATTTAAGATTACAAATAATCATTTTATATTAAAACAAGGGATTTTAAAAAAATCAAATACATCTATACCTTTTGATAAAATTCAAAATATAAACTTTAAGCAAAATATTATTCAACAAATTATTAATGTTTACGAGGTTTGTATAGAAACAGCAGGCTCTACCAAAACAGAAATAGGTATAAAAGCATTACCTTTTTTAAAAGCCACAGCCTTAAAAGAGTTAATTTTAAGTAATAAAGTATTCGAAAATTCAGAAAAAGAAAAAGAGGCACAGAAACCATTATTAAAAGTAGATATTTTATCCCTTTTTAAGGTTAGTTTAACTGAAAATCATCTACAGAATTTATTTTTATTTTTTGCGGTTTTATTTGGTTTTTATAACCAAATTCAACAAATAACTGATGGTTTAGGTAAAACCGAAAGTTTAGACGGTTTTATAGAAGAAAATACAAACAATTTTTCAGCAAGCATATTCTTAATTTTAATTTTGATAATTGGATTTACAGTAATTGCTTTTTTAAGTTCTTTTGTAAGAGTATTTCTCCTGCATTTTAATTTAACAACTTATTTGAAAAAAGATGCTTTTGAAATAAATCAAGGTTTATTTACCAAAAAGTCGATTGTTTTAAAAAAGCAAAAAGTGCAAAATATTACTATTTCTACAAATCCTTTAAAACGATTAATAGGCGTTTCTTTTATTACTTTTAAACAAGCTGTAAGTGGCAAATTAAATACTAAAAAAAAGGACAAACTTATAAGAATTGTTGGTTGTAAAAAACACCAAATTGAAACAATAAAATCAAGTTTATTTCATTTTTCAAAAGTGGAAAATAGTGCTATTCATTTTCCTGACGATTATTATAAAAGAAGAATTTTTATGTTCTCTTTTTTATTTTTAACAGTTTTGTATACTGGCCTTTATTTTATCTTTTCACATATCGAAATCTTTTATTCACTTTTATTAATTATACCTATTGCTGTTTTTTTGATATTAAAAAAAGTTAAAAAACGATTTTATAAAATTTCTGAAGATATGTTGTTGGTTGGTAGAGGCCTGCTAGAAACACATTTAATTTATTTAGAAATCTTTAAAGTACAAAATATAGAAATGAAACAAACAATTTTCCAAAAACGAAGTAAAGTTGCAGATATCATTCTGCAAACGGCATCTGGGAAAATTAAAATTCCTTGCATTCATTATAAGGAAGCCTTAAAAATTTACAATCACACATTATATAAAGTAGAAACTAGCACAGCTCCATGGATGTAAAAAGTTTTATAAAGGCGGCAAGGCTGCGAACACTACCTTTGTCTATTTCAGGGATTATTGTAGGTTCGTATTTGGGTGTTGATTATTTAAATTCAATTTCACAAAGTAATCCTAGATTAATTATTTGGATGACGCCAGTATTTTGGTTAGCAATACTTACCACAATAGGTTTTCAAGTGTTATCAAATTTTGCAAATGATTATGGTGATGGAATAAAAGGATCAGATAAAAACAGAAAAGGAGAAGCAAGAATGGTTTCATCTGGTGCAATTACTCCTAAACAAATGAAAATGGCTATGATTGTTACAACAATCATTACTTTAATTATTGCAATACTTTTAATATATAAATCTTTTGGAAGTGAAAATTTTGGATATTCAATTTTGTTTTTCTTTTTAGGAATCGCCTCAATTTCAGCCGCTATAAAATATACAGTAGGCAATTCCGCTTATGGGTATTCAGGTTTTGGAGATGTTTTTGTTTTTCTTTTCTTCGGATTGTTAAGTGTCTTAGGGTCTTATTTTTTATACACTAAAACCATTAATTTTGAAATTTTATTACCAGCAATTTCTATAGGATTTTTAAGCACAGCTGTTTTAAACTTAAATAATTTGAGAGATAGAGAAGAAGATGAAAAAAACAACAAAAACACCCTAGTTGTAAAGCTAGGAAAAGAAAAAGCTAAAAAATATCATTATTTATTAATTTTAGGGAGTTTATGTACAGCAATCGTGTACGTGGTTGTAAATTATAAAACATACTATCAATTTTTATTTCTGATAGCATTTATTCCATTAATTAAAAATTTAATTACTGTAGCTAAAAATAATATTTCAGAAGAATTGGATAGCGAATTGAAAAAAGTTGCGTTAAGTACATTTCTTTTTGCCATCCTTTTCGGAATTGGAAATACTTTTTTCTAAAACAAATAGATGAAAACTGGCTAAATAATTTGCGCAGTTCTATAGAGTTTAAATTAACAAATAAGTATAAATATGAAAAGAATTAAAATCATTTTAGGAATTATTTCAGGTCTAACGCTTATTTTTTTTACAACTGGTTTATTTGTTAAAGAAACAAATTATACAACTATTGTTGAGGTGAATAAACCTTTGGAAAATGTTTTTGAAACTTTTAATCAAATTGAAGATATTAAAAACTGGATTCCAGAAGTAAAGACTGTAAATGTAATTACTAAGAGTTTGGGTAAAACCGGCAGTATATATAAAATTGTTATTGATGCAAATGATCAAGAAATAACAATGACACAAAAAATTGTAGCATATGTACCTAATGAAAAAGTTACAGTTTTTTATGATGCTGAAAATATGCTTAAAACGAACGATTATATTTTTGAAGAAAAGAACGGAGTATCAAAAATTACTTTAAATTCAACTTGTAGAAGTGATTCATATATCATGGCTTGTACGTTTCCTTATTTTAAAGGAACTTTTAAGGCACAAGATCAAAGTTATTTAAATAATTTTAAATCATATATTGAATAGAAGTAATAAATAAGTTACTACTTAAAGTATATTATTTTAATGATCTTATAAATGATTACAGCTAATTATAAAAAATACATCCTTAATTTTAAAAATCCAAGTGGAACTTCTCGAGGAATTTTAAGAACCAAAGAAACATGGTTTTTTATTCTAAAAGAAGATGATGCTATTGGTATTGGAGAAACAGGACTTTTTAGAGGTTTAAGTGTAGACGATGTATCTAATTATCAAGAAAGATTAATTTGGGTTTGCCACAATATTAACAACGGATTGGAAAGTTTATTGGCAGAACTTGTCGAGTTTCCATCAATTCAATTTGGGTTAGAACAAGCTTTTCTATCATTAAAAAGTGCAAATAAGTTTGAATTATTTCCATCAAGTTTTACACAAGGAAAGGAAGCAATTCCCATAAACGGATTAATTTGGATGGGGGAGCAAAGTTTTATGAAGAGCCAAATTAAAGAAAAACTAAAAATGGGTTTTTCTTGTATTAAAATGAAAATTGGCGCTATTGATTTTGATGCAGAAATTAATTTATTAAAATCAATCAGAAGAGAATTTTCTTCTAAAGAAATTGAATTAAGAGTTGATGCAAATGGTGCTTTTAGTCCAGAAAATGCATTAGATAAATTACAACGTCTATCTGAATTAGATTTGCATTCTATTGAGCAACCTATAAAACAAGGTCAAGTGCAAGAAATGGCAAGATTATGCAGTGAGACTCAATTACCAATTGCGTTGGATGAAGAGTTGATAGGTGTTTTTTCATCCAAAGAAAAAGAAAAAATTATAAAAGATATAAATCCACAATATATCATTTTAAAACCTAGTTTGGTTGGCGGTTTTAATGGGAGTAAAGAATGGATTAAATTTGCAGAAGACAATAATTCTGGTTGGTGGATAACATCTGCTTTAGAAAGTAATATAGGGCTAAATTCAATTGCGCAATTTACGTATAAATTGCAAAGTAAGTTACCACAAGGTTTAGGCACAGGAGGCCTATTTATAAATAATTTTGAAAGTCCGTTAGAAGTAAAAAACGGAGCACTACATTATAATAATACCATAAATTGGAATTTTAATTTAAAATAATGAACTACATACAACAAGGTTATAAAGGAGAGTTAGGAATGTGGAAATATTTAGTTTTTGCAAGCTTGTTTTTTGGTTTCATGGCATTGAACTTTATAAGTCTCTATTTTTTAGAATACTTAGATCCAAACTTTGATTTAGAGGTTTTAATGAAAGATCAAATCGCTGCAAAAGGAGCAAATAGATTTTTAATAGAAAGTTTAATTCCATTTGTTTTTGGTTTAATAGCATTATTTATTTGGGTTAAATTTATTCATAAACAAACCTTAACCTCATTTACTTCATCCCGAAGTAAAATAGATTGGAAACGTATCTTTTTTGCTTTTTTTTTATGGGGAATAATAACTACATTTTTTATTTTATTAGATTATATAATATCACCAGAAAATTACCAATGGAATTTTGATATTAATAAATTTTTGATGTTGGCTTTGGTTGGTGTTTTATTAATTCCATTACAAACTAGTTTCGAAGAATATTTTTTTAGAGGCTATTTAATGCAAGGATTAGGTATCGCAACTAAAAATAAATTATTTCCATTAATTTTTACATCTGTAATTTTTGGTATACTGCATATAGCTAATCCTGAAGTAGATAAGTTAGGTTATGGTATTCTAGTATATTATATAGGTACGGGCTTCTTTTTAGGAATTATAACTTTAATGGACGAAGGTCTAGAACTTGCTTTAGGTTTTCATGCGGCCAATAACCTAATTACAGCCTTGTTGGTAACGGCAAATTGGACTGTTTTTCAAACAGATTCTATTTTGATAGATTTATCAGAACCTAAATTAGGTGCAGATGTTTTTGTACCCGTCTTTATAATTTTTCCTATTATAGTATTTATTTTTGCAAAAAAATATGACTGGAATAATTGGAAAGATAGGCTAATAGGAAAGGTTAAAAAACCTGTTTATTTAGAAGATAATTATAAAGTTTTAGAAGAACTTGGATCATAAATCATTTCATAAAAATCTAAAAATTAATGGAGTTTCATTTTTATCTGTAGATGAAATTCTGAAATATGCTCATGTTTTTTCTTACGATATTTTCGTTTTCTTAGAAAGTTGGTTTTCTAATACAGAAACAATAGCCGTAAAATCATCTGGTTCTACAGGAAAACCTAAAACCATTTTATTGCAAAAAAAGCAGGTGATAAATTCTGCATTAGCAACTGGTAAATATTTTGATTTACAAGAAGATACAAGCGCTTTATTATGTTTGCCTATTGTTTATATTGCAGCTAAAATGATGTTGATTAGAGCAATTGTTTTAGGTTGGCATATAGATGTAATTAAATCTAATTCTAGCCCTCTAAAAGACATTCATAAAACATATGATTTTTCAGCAATGGTGCCATTGCAGTTAGAAAATTCTCTGTTTAAAATTGATAAAATCAAAAAAGTAATTGTTGGTGGGGGAGTGGTGTCTAATTCATTACAAGGTAGATTACAAACAGTTTATAGTCAGGTTTTTGCAACTTACGGAATGACAGAGACCATAACTCACATCGCGGTAAAACAGCTCAATAACTTTGGTTTAAGTTCCTCTTTGAGTGTGCAGGAAAAATCTTTTTATCAGATTCTACCAAACATAACCATTTATAAAGATGAGAGAAATTGTTTAGTAATTAAAGCTCCAAAGATTACTAAAGAAATTATTTTTACAAACGATGTTGTCAATTTAATTTCGGACGCACAATTTGAATGGTTAGGACGTTTTGATAATGTAATTAATTCAGGGGGAATCAAATTACATCCAGAAAAAATTGAAGAGAAGTTATCAAAAATTATTTTCAATCGTTTTTTTGTAGCAGGTATTCCTGATGAAAAATTTGGAGAAAAATTAGTTTTAATTATAGAGAATGATAATTCTAATGAGATTAAGAAGTCTATTTTTGAAAAAATAAAACTAATGCAACCTCTTTCTAAATTTGAAATCCCTAAAGAAACTTATTTTCTAAAGGAGTTCGTAGAAACTAAAACGGGTAAAATTCAAAGGATTGAAACAATGGCAAAAATATTTCTAGGATAAAAGGAATATGCTATGCCTTTATTTTTAAAAAATATAGTTACTCAGTTCACTTTTTTATTTTGGCTTCTTTAAGAATTGTATTATTAACTAAAGAAAATTAAAGAGAGACTATTATATTTTAAATTTCAAAGTCATTTTTCAGAATATTTTCAATAAAAACTTTAAATCAAGATGATGGAAATTAATAAATATATAGATCATACTTTATTAAAACCGACAGCAACCAAAACTCAAATCAGTAGATTATGTAATGAAGCCATAGCATATGATTTTTTTGCAGTTTGTATAAATGGATGTCATGTATCTTATGCTAAAAGTAAATTAGAGAATTCAAATGTCAAAATTGCAGCAGTCATAGGTTTTCCTTTGGGTGCGATGACTGCAGAATCTAAAGTTTTTGAAGCCCAAGATTGTATTAAAAATGGTGCAACAGAAATAGATATGGTAATTAATATTGGAAAACTGTTAGAGGAAGATTTTGAATTTGTGGAAAATGAAATTAGATTGATAAAAGAAGCAATTGGTAATAATATTTTAAAAGTGATATTTGAAAACTGTTATTTGTCTAAAGCTCAAATTAAAAAGGCGAGCCAGTTGAGTATAAATGCTGGTGCAGATTTTATAAAGACATCTACAGGTTTTGGATCAAGTGGTGCTATTTTGGAAGATCTTGAAATTATGAAAGGTATAGGTCAAGATAAAATACAAATAAAAGCAGCTGGAGGAATTAGAGATATAAACACTGCAAAAAAATATATAGAAATAGGTGTAACTCGCCTAGGAACCTCTTCTGGGGTTGATATAATATCCAAAGGTGATTTAGTTAAAACTCTTAATTAAAATATACATACAAATTTAAGTAAATAATTAGAAATCTTATACAATCTTTATTTGTGAAAAAGTTTCATTCTCTCACGAGAGATCACGATTTTTTTTAAGTAGTTTTTAGATTGTAGTTATTCTATGAAATTTATATCAAATCTTCGTATTTTGATATTCATTTTTATAATTTTCAATAATAAAAATAGTTGTGTGTTTTGATTACTTGGCTAATGTTAGTTGTACATAAAATTATTCAGTTGGTATATCAATTTGGATGATTTTCACTTCAATATTCACATTTTAAG
>CAJWAC010000004.1 GCA_913020555.1 uncultured Polaribacter sp.
AGAAAAAGTAGCATCTAAGCCATTATTATGAAATTGATTGTCTGTCCATAAGGGATTATTATCACTACCATGACAATGAAAACAATCTCCTTTTGCTTCATCCATAAATATATTAAATCCGTTTTGTTCTTCTTGAGTTAAATTGGTTTTACCTAGCAAAAATTTATCAAATTTAGAATCTCCTGATATAATTGTTCTTTCAAACTGTGCTAATGCCTTTGTAATTTGAGTTGAATCGATTTTTGATGTGCCAAAGGCTTGTAAAAAAAGTTCTGGATATTCTGGATGGTTCTTAATACGTTCTGTAACATTCTTCCACACAGCGTGCAATTCAACAGGATTTGAAACAGGTTCTAAAGCTTGATTTTCTATAGTAAAATCTTGTCCATTCCATGTGAATTTTTCATCAAAATTCCATGCTAGGTTAAATAATGGCATAGCGTTTCTGCTGCCTTTTATACCATCTATGCCAGAGCTAAATTGCAAATTATCTGTAAATGCTTTTCTTGGATTGTGACAAGTTGCACAAGATTGTGTTCCGTTACCTGAAAGGATTTTATCAAAAAAAAGCTTTTTACCTAAAGCTACTCCTTCTTCTGTTAGAGGATTATTAGCTGGTAATATTGGAGCAATTAATTTATCTGAAAATAACTCTGGAATTTTTAAATTGTAAGGAACTGGCTCGTAAGCTTCTTCTTTTGATGAGCAATTCATCAAAATAAAAAAAGAGCTTATGTATATCCAAAATTGTTTCATTTAAAATAGTTCTCACCATATTCTTTTGTTCTCAAAAAACAAACGGAATTAAAAGTTGATTTAGTTATTTGTTATATCTCCTAAAGAAAAAACGGTTTTCCCATTTTCTTGCATTAATTTTTGTGCTTCAAAATTGGGCATTAAAACCGTATTTAATATATTTAAATCCCAAGTATTTGGATTTTTAAACCACTCTGCAATATTCATTTTAACCTCAACTGTAGTATCATTCTGAAAATTAAAAGTTCCCATATCAAACTCAAATGATGTGTCTTTAAAAACTAAATTGTTTGGGTCTGATTTGTCTACAGCTCTTATGGCATGATAATTAAAATTTGCATCATCATTATTATTGTCTTTGTATTTGCCGTCAAATTGCATATAATGATAACCACCACCCAACATTCCTGGCACATTAAAAGAAACTGAATTTAAATCTTGATATGCGCCATCTATATTATTGGCATCTGCAAATCCAAAAGTGAATTTTAATATATTTGAGCCTTGATTTACTTCATTAAAGTTTAGCTCCAAACCAGATTCTTCACCAATATTAATTAAATGGTGACTTTTGTTTTCGCTACCAATGTTTATATCAGAAACTACATATCTTAACTTTACCAAACTTACAGATTCCCCATTTTCTGTTGTAAACTTAAAATCATTGAAATCTGAAGAAGTAACCTGTACACCATTCCAATTATGAGTAAATTTTAAGGTGATATTTACTGGTGCTGGATTTACACAACAATCTACTTCATCTTTACACGAAATAAATATTAAAAGGATTAATAAATACGTAATTTTTCTCATTATTTATTTTAAATTTAGAATGAAGGCATCAGAAAAGCCTTTATTTTCTGAAATTTCGATATCTGAACTCCAAGACTCTCCAACAACAATAATGCCATTATTAGACGTTTCAATTATACCATTTGCTTCATCTAACTCTGAGCCTCCAATTGATTTTTCCCAAATCAAATTGCCATTTTCATTTATTTTTATGATCCAAATATCTTTATTTCCTTCATTTTTAGAAACATCAAAATCTAAACTTCTAGAACTTCCTGTTAAATAAAAATTTCCTTGATTGCCTTTAATTATTTTGTTTGCAATTTCAAAGTTAGAACCACCATAACTTTTTTCCCAAATTAAATCTCCATCACCATTGATTTTTATCAACCAAATATCTGAAGAACCTCTATTTTGTGAAACATTTACATCTGCACTTCTTGAGTTTCCTGCAATTAAAAATTGATTATCCGCTGTTGTAGTAATGGTATATGCCTCGTCTGGTTGTGTTCCTCCGTAATTCTTTTCCCAAATTTTATTTCCTTCTTTATCAAGTTTTACAATCCAAAAATCATAATCTCCAATATTATTGGTAATGTCTGTATCTGAACTATCGCTTGAACCCACTAGAAGATAATCTCCATTATTGGTTTCTTCAATATCATAAAGCGTATCTGTAAACAAACCTCCAAAATATCTAGACCAAAGTTTAGCTCCATTTTCATCAATTTTTATCAACCAAAAATCGCCTCCTGCGTGCCTAGATTTTGAGTTTCCTTGGCCACCTGAAGCAGATACATCTAAAGAACCCCCTAAAAGAAATCCATTATCTGTTGTTTCTTTTACGACATAAGCTTGATCTGAACCTGAAAAACCAAAACTTTTCTCCCAAATAATAGTTCCTAAAGCATCTAATTTTAGTGTCCAAAAATCATAATTACCTTGGTTACTAGAAACGTCTCCATCTGAACTTCTACTAAAACCTGTTATTAAAAAGCCATTATCATTAGTTTGTATTGCATCTCTTCCTCTATCATCGTCTGAACCTCCAAATGTCTTACTCCATTCTAAATTATTGTCACTATCAAATTTTAAAAACCAAAAATCATAACTATCATTTGTTTTATTTTTGATGTCAAAATCTGAACTTTGAGTATGTCCTAAAACGGCATATCCTTCATCATTTGTGTTAATAATAACTTGAGCAACATCATTTTTAGAGCCTCCTAAAGTTTTTACAAAATGAATTTCTGGTATTGTGTTTGAATCGCTAAAAATTACATCTTTCTTATCACAAGAAATAATTAAACTAAAAACTAAACAAAGAACAAAAATTCTCAATGTACTATTGTTTTCTTAAAATGAAAAGTCCTTTCTCAATATCACTAACTACTATTTTTCCACTTTCAAAAAATGGATAAACATTCCACACCCCATTAAAAAGAGGTTCGTCATCAGCTGGATAAGTATCAAAAAAACCAGTTTCTGTTATTGTACCTGAAGCAATATTAGCTATATCATGCATTCTTACACCAGCTCTGTAATTTGCAAGATAAAAAGTATTTTCTTTTACGTAGCCATTATGATCTATAGCTGTTGTTGGTCCAAAATATTCTGATAATAAAACAGGATTATCTAAATCTAATAAATCAAAAATAAGAATCCTTGTGTTATCTACGTTTCCATCGTATTCATCTAATTCATCTCCTACAATAAAATATCTTTGATCTTCTGTAAACCAACCTTGATGTGTATAACCCTCTTTTGAATAACTAATGTTGGATAATTTTATAGGGTTTCGTTTATCTGTAACATCTGTAATAACAACTTCGTTGATACCATTGCGTTCGCCATTAGAGCCAATTAAAATTTCTTTTCCAGTATAATCTGAATCTGGCCCATTGTAATTTACAACCTGTGCATCATGAGAATAACCACCTTCACTAAAACCACCTTCTAGTATTGGTGATTTTGGATTTTGAATATTAATAAAAACTGGACCTCCTCCATATAGACTTGTTCCCACTGCATATGCATACCCAGAGGCTTCATTAATTACAATATTGTGTGCATTGCCAAACTCGGTAAATTCTACATCTGCAGCTAATATTCTTGGTGAATTAGAAATATCTCTAAGTTGGGTTAAATCTATAACTTGCATGCCATGATTACTTGCTTCACTAACAATAAATGCATGGTCACTATATACTTTAATATCCCTCCAACTACTATTTACAGTTCGTGTTGGTAAATTTCCAACATGAACAGGGTTATCTGTATCTGTAATATCTACAAAAGCAGTACCATTACTTAAACCAATTATTGCATATTCATGATTAGTTGTTGTATCTGTCCAACCCCACGAATCATTTCCCGCTAAATTATTTGAACTTGTACTAGAAAAATCTAAATCATCTAAAGAAATACTCATTAATAAATCATACCCATTACAAGGATAAACGCCAGCAAAACCATTTTCACAAGGAATTTTATTTAATTCGGTAAATTCACATGCATCGCCTATTCCATTATTATTAGTATCTTCTTGATTCGGGTTTGCCACTTCAGGGCAATTATCAATACTGTTTGCAACGCCATCATTGTCATCATCTTCAATAAATTCACATGCATCGCCTATTCCATTATTATTAGCATCTTCTTGATCTGGATTGGCTACTTCAGGACAATTGTCTATACTGTTTACAACACCATCATTATCATCATCTTCAATAGCGCTAATTGAACTTTTAGAACAAGCTAAAAAAATAAGACTAAAAATAAGTACAATTGATAAATATTTAAATTTCATACCATTTATTTTATTCCTGCAAATTACAGAATATTTACTTAGATTTAAATAAAACAGACTTATTATATTTTTATTGTTTTAATAAAGCAACTACTTATCTTTGCAGTATGTTAGAAGATAAAAATCAAAACAAAACATCATTGGCTGAACTTGGTGAGTTTGGCTTAATAAATCATATTACAAAGTATTTTAAGGTTGAAAATTCATCAACCATAAAAGCCGTTGGAGATGATGCTGCAGTTTTAGCTGCTTCAGAAAAACAGACTTTGGTAACTACAGACCTTTTAATAGAAGGTGTACATTTTGATTTGAGTTATATGCCTTTAAAACATTTAGGTTACAAAGCTGTAATGGTGAATCTTTCTGATGTTTATGCCATGAATGGCGAAGCTGAACAAATTACAGTTTCTATCGCCGTTTCTAACCGATTTCCTTTAGAAGCTATTGAGGAATTATATGCAGGAATTCAATTAGCTTGTGATACCTATAAAATAGATTTAATTGGAGGAGACACCACATCTTCTACCAAAGGAATTTTAATTTCTGTTACTGCTGTTGGGAAAGCGAATAAGGAGGATATCCTTTATAGAGATGGTGCAAAAGAGACCGATTTAATTGTGGTTTCTGGAGATTTAGGTGCTGCTTATTTAGGTTTACAGGTTTTAGAAAGAGAAAAGCAAGTTTTTAAGGTTGATCCTAACAATCAGCCCGATTTAGATAATTACACGTACTTAATTGAGCGTCAATTAAAACCAGAGGCAAGAAAAGATGTTTCAGGAATTTTAAAAGAATTGGAGGTAAAACCTACGAGTATGATTGATATTTCTGACGGATTATCTTCAGAGCTTTTTCATATTTGTACACAAAGTAAAGTTGGATGTAAAATTTACGAAGACAAATTACCTTTAGACCCTCAAGTTATTTCTACTTGTGAGGAATTTGAGTTAGATTCTACAATGGTGGCTTTAAGTGGAGGAGAAGACTACGAATTACTTTTTACAGTGCCCATTGCTGATTTTGAAAAAATAAAAGGAAACCCTAATTTTTCTATTGTAGGCCACATTACAGCAGAAAATCAAGGTTTGCAATTAATAACTAGAGCTAATCAAGAAATTGAATTGAAAGCTCAAGGATGGAATTCTATAAAAAATATATAATGAAAGAGAAACAAATGTTGTTTCTCTTTCGTCATATAAAATTATCATATTAATTACTTCTTCTTTGTTCATCATCATTACCAAAACCTCTGTTATTTCCCTTAATTTTCTTATTTCCAAAATCGTAAGAAAGTGATATTCTAAAGTTTCTAGAACTTTGGTTTTCGCTATAACTTTGATTTATATTATTTACTGTAGAATCATAATTATTTAAACTACCCATATTTAAAACATCACTGAAAAGCATAGATAATTTTATGTTGTTTTTAAAATCGTGTTCTACCCCAAATGATAAATGAAACATTTCTCCAACACTAAACAAACCATCATTATGAAAAGAACTGTACCAAGCATTGGCTTGTAATTTTGTGCTTTTACTTAGGATAAATGTATTGTAAGATTCCGCGTAAAATTGAACTCCGTCGTTCACTTCTGCATTGTTGTTTTTAGTTAATTCAGTAAAATAAGCTAATAAATTGATGCTATTCTGACTTTTAAACCAAGAAATCTTATTATAAGAAAAACTCTCTTCCCATTTGTAAATATACTTTTTGAAATAATTTTCTTGAGTTACAATTTGGTTTTGGTTTACCACATCTGTATTAAAAAACACACCAAAGCCATTTGTTATGATATCAAAAGACAAACTAGAACTGATATTATTTTTATATAAATGAGAAAATTTAAAAGTATCTGCAAAAGAAGGTTGTAAAAACGGATTACCTTCGCTATAACTATTGTCATTAATATAAAAACGGAATGGATTTAGATTTCTAAAATTGGGTCTATTGATTCTTTTTCCGTAAGAAAAATTAAAATTATTATCTTCATTTTTTGCATAAGAGAAGTATAAACTCGGAAAAAACTTATTGTAATTATTAACGTTTTCTTGATTTAAATCTACATTAAACCCTGTTGTTTTGGTACCTTCAAAACGCAAACCAAACTGCATTTCTAGCTTATCTGTTAAATTGCTATTTCCAGAAAAATAGGCTGCTAAAACATTTTCTTTATATGTAAAATCATTAGATTGATTTAGATCCAAAACAGGAGATCCAGAAAGAATATCAAAAAATAAAACATTGCTGTTTGTATTTGTAAAACTTGCTTTTACACCATAAGAAAGGTTTACTTTTTTTGACGGATATTCCAAATCAATTTTTGCGCTAAAATTTTCAATCTCTTGGTTTGCCTCGTTTAATGCCGCGGAAATTATACCTTGCGAAACACCAGAAGTATTAAACGATTCTGTAAAAAAATCATTAGTCCTATCAGCAGAAAACGTAAAGTAATCTGCATCAAAAGAAATACTTCTACCTAAAGAATCTAACTGTGTAAGCAAATGAAAATTAACAGAATGATTTTTATTATCATTAATATTATTACCTGTTGTAAGTAATGATCTTTCTAAATTGTTATTAGTGTCAAAAACAGCAAACATCGTTTCTGCAACTATATTTGGCTGTGTTGTATTTCCTAAATATTGCAGGCCAAAAGTAGTATTATCAGAAATAGCATAATCAATTAAAAAACGGCCAGAAAATTGATCTCTTTGTCCTTTTCCCTCAATACCAATATCCCAAAAATTGTTAGGATAACTTATTTGCAAACCTGACAAATTTCCTTCATCTCCTTTGGTTGCATTTAAACTTCCCGAAAATAAAATTTTATTTTTATTGTAAAGAAAGTTATTGGTTAATGTGGTAAAACTATACTTGTTTTGATTGTAAGAAAGTGTGGTTGCATTTTTCCAAGAATTTTGTAGCCCTTTTTTTAGAATAATGTTAATTAAACCTCCATTACCAGCTGCATCGTACTTTGCTGGCGGATTTGTAATTACTTCAATTTTTACAATGTCATTTGCAGAAAAGGCACTTAAAAAAGCAATTAATTCATCACCTGCTAAAGGTGACAATCTTCCATTAATTAGTACTTGACTTGCACCTTTTCCTAAAATAGATATCTTATTGTTTTGTAATTGTACACCAGGTGTAATTCTTAACACATCTAATCCATTTCCGCCAGTTGCAGCAATACTTTTTTCTACGTTAAAAACGAGTCTATCTACTTTTCTTTCTAAAACTCTTTTTTCTGTTTTAACAACAATTTCCTCTAAAGCTTGTGCATTTTCTTTTAGAAGTAAAGTACCTAAATTGATGTTTTTATTTACAATAATTGTCCTTGACAAAGTTTGATACCCTAGAAAACTAATTTCTATTATGTATGTTCCATTTGAGGTTTGTAGTTCGAATTTTCCTTCATCAGTTGTTGTAGTTCCTGCTATTATTTTGTTGTTACTATCTTTTAAAATAACATTTGCAAAAGGGATTACGTCTGCAACATCTGTTACTTTTCCTTTAATAGTTTGTGTACATATTGCTGTGGTAATTAATAAAGCAATTAGAATTGGTAGTGTTTTCATCTTAATTTGTTTTGATGATACAAATGTGCAATTGAAAACTACTTTACACGACCGAATACATAAAGTCGAACTATTTTATAAAAAAGAAATCGGTTCGACTTTATTTTACAAACGTTCGACTTTACGATAAGTAATTGATATTAAGCCTTTTTACGAAACTGAGTTGGTGTTAAACCGGTATGCTTTTTAAAGGCCGTATTAAAAGAAGATTTGGAATTAAAACCAACTTCATATAAAATTTCGAGGATTGTAAATTCTTTTTTTAAGGGGTTTCTAAGTATTTGTTTTGATTCTTCAATTCTATATTCATTCACAAAATCAAAAAAATGCTGATTTAAGTTTTGATTTATCAATACCGATAAATCTCTCGAGTTCATTTTAATTTCTTCAGCAAGTTTTCTAATTGTTAAAGATGAGTTCAAAAAAGGCTTTTTAGTACGCATATAATTTTTTAAAAATTCTAATTGATGATTTACAGCCTCTTGTTTATTTTTACCTATTATTTCTTGAGAAGTTTTTAAATCAACCTCTATTCCTTTAAAAAGTTTAGGAGTATTTACTGCTTTTAAAAATAACCAACATACAAAACCAATACCAAAAACCAATACTATAGTTCTTAAGCTATTTGTACTTTCTATAGATAAGTTTGAACGAGAATATCCCTTAACCCATGTTAGACCTTGACCAATAAAAAGCAAAATAGCCAATTGCTTTAGCCAATTATAATTTTTAAAAGCTGATTTATCTGCAAAATTCTCTAGCAATAATTTTCTATATCTAGCTATATAATAAATTTCTGCAATTAAATATACCAGAGATACCAAATCTCCAAAATAACCTAGAAATTGTATCTCTATATTTTCATCAAAATTATTTTGAAACTCGAGTTTTGCCTCATTACTCGCTAGAAAGAAATTTGGCATTAAAATTAAGATTCTAATTATCCAAGGCAAAATATGAATTAAATGTTTCCATTTTAATTTGAAGTTTGAATATATAATGGATAAAATATATAAAAATAAAAGTGGATTTTTGAATGAGGAAACGCTATTTCTTAACATTTCTAGATTTAAAGGTAATATTATATATTTTTGATAAAAGAAAGCACTAATATCTATAGCTGTAAAAATTAAAAAGCCAGCTAGTAATTGATTAGAAAGCTTTTTCTCTGTTTTTACAGACAATAAAAAAATTGAAAAAAGTAAAAATAATATTACAATAAGAATGGCTAATAATGGAATTGCTAAGTCAAAATTCATAATCTGAAATATACTTATTTTTTTGATGAACATTTTTTGATGAATGAATGGAAACAAGAAATTAATGCACGTGTGTTTTCTATATGACTCATATGCCCATTAGGAAAAATTACAGCTTCAGAATCTGTAATTTTAGCCTCTTCAATTAAACTTTTATAATCTAAAACAGGATCTTTCTCACCAATAATAAATAATTTTTTAAAATTATCATTTGCCAAGACATTACTTCTGTCTGGGCGAACTCTCATTCCTTCCTGAGCAGAAATATATCCTTGTACAGAGGTTTTCAAAGCCTCATTTAAAGCAAAGTCTATTTCTCTTTTATATTTTATTTTACTTATAGGCCCAAATAAATTGGTAAAAGACATTCGAATCATATTTGTAAAATGAGTCTGAATCATTTTATTAGCTCTAAGTCTTAACATTTTTCGTTTATCATCATCTGCACTAGAAGTAGAATTCATTAAACAGAGTCCTTTTATTTTCTGGGGATGTTTTTCTGCAAAAGCCAAACCCACATAACCACCCAAAGAATGTCCAATCAAAATACATTTTCGAATGCGCAAACTTTTTAAAACTGCTTCAATAGTTTCTGCAAGCAATTCCATGGAATTAACGTAACCTAAACAATCCGTTTTTCCATGACCTAACAAATCAATCGTAATAATTCTGCTTCTTTTAGAAAGTTCAGGTCCTATTTTATCCCACATAGTGGAATTTTCTAAAAATCCGTGAATTAATACAATAGCAGACCCTTTTCCATAATCAGAAAAAGAAATCTTCGCATTTTTAAAAGTGATTGATTTTTGCATCACACAAAAATATGTATATTTCAAGAATAAAATATCACCAAGACTATGAACAAAAAAAAAGAAATTTGGATTGCAGGTTTTGCGCTTTTTTCTCTCTTTTTTGGAGCAGGAAATTTAATTTTACCTCCAAATTTAGGTGCTAAAGCTGGATCAGACTGGTGGATTGTAGTTTTAGGTTTTATAACAACTGCTGTTACTATTCCTATTTTAGCCATTTTTGCTCATGCCAAATTACAAGGTACTTTATATGATTTTGGTAAAAAAGTATCACCCCTTTTTAGTGCAGTTTATTGTTTTCTAATTTATATTATAGCTGTTGCCATTCCATCACCAAGAACAGCCGCGGTTACGCATGAAATGACTGTACATCCATTTTCAGATACAAATGCTATTTACACAAGTATCATTTACTTTATTCTAGTTTTTATTTTTGCTATAAACAGATCTAGAGTTATTGGTTTAATTGGTAAATTTTTAACCCCAATTATTGTTTTTATACTGTTAATTATTATTGGGATTTCTATTTTTTCTTCATTAGAAATTACAACAATATCTAATTTTCAAACTCCATTTGTAGATGGTGTTTTAGAAGGATATCAAACTTTTGATGCTATTGGTGGTGTAGTTATTGGAGCCGTTATTATTATTTCATTAAATTATAGCAGTCACACTACTTTTGAATCAAGAAAAATTTTAATTAAAAAATCTGGATTGATTGCAGGTACAGGTTTATTATTGATCTATGGGGGCTTAATTTTAAGTGGAGCGTTATATTCATCAACTTTTGCAGAAGGCTCCTCTAGAACTGAAGTTTTAAAAAGTTTAAGTACACAAACTTTAGGTAATTTAGGGACTACTTTTTTAAGTGTTTTAGTAGCTTTAGCGTGTTTTACAACAGCTGTAGGTATTGTAACTGGCACTGCAGATTACATAAAAGGATTATGCAAAGAATCGAGAAAAGCATATATAATAACTGCAGTAATTGCCTCTTTAATTGGAATTATTGTTGGGAGTTATCAAGTAGATTTTATTATCACATTAGCAGTGCCAGCATTAATGTTTTTATATCCAATAACAATTGCTTTAATCCTATTAAATATTGTGCCTGATAAATTTGCTTCTAAATTAGTCTTTAGAAGTGTCATTTTAATAACCTTCACTTTTAGTATTCCAGATTTTTTAGGGTTTATTGTTCCAAAAGAAAATTTGACTGGTATAAAAAGTATGATCCCTTTTGCAGAGCAAAGTTTAGGTTGGGTTTTACCAGCAATACTTGTTTTTATTATTATTAATGGTTATCAAAATTTACAAAACAAAAAAAAGTATAGGTAAAACCTATACTTTTTTGTTAATGATTATTTTTGGGGGCACTTAAACTTCTAATTTAATCAAAAGTAACTTATTTTATTCTTTTAAAAATTGATGTATGTTAATGAATATTGATCAATTGATTCATTTTTATAGTTTTAATCATAAAATTTACGTAAAAAGTAAGTTCTCCTGAAAAAAAAGAGAAAATTTTATTCAATTCCTATCTAATAGTTAATAAAACTTATACTCCAAAAAATACAATATGTTTGGTTTTTGTTGAGGTATTTAATCTTAAAAAAAATATATTTTGATATACTTTTGCCCTTATTTTGGCGCAGACCTTTAATTTTACAAAATGAAAAAACTGTATTTTATTTTTCTAGTAATACCAATGCTCTTAACCGCACAAATTAATGAAAGTGACACTTTAAAAGTAAAAGCAAAATTATCTTTAACAGGTTTTTGGCAATCTGGAAATGTAGAAACTTTAATTTTTAGAGCTAAAACAGACATCAGCTTTGTTCCTTTTAAAAATATGGTATTTAAAACTCAAAACTCATATGTATATCAAGCTTTTGGAGGAGATAAAGCAGATGAAGACATTTTGAGTTTAAACTTTCTATATTTAAATCCTAGTAAAAAACTATACCCTTTAGTTTTAGGGTTTGTTAGTACAAATTTTAGAAGAGAAATTGATTTGCGTTACTTGTTTGGAGCTGGAGTAACTTATCAAATTTTAAACAATAAAAAAAATTGGTTAAAACTTTCCGTTACTAGCGAGTATGAGTACACAGAGTTCACTGAAACCAATTTCAACATCAATGAATATGATGGTCGAGAAACCATTAAGACTATGCGCGGTACTGTTTGGTTAAATGGAAAATATAATTTATTCAAAAAAAAGGTTATTATTACTCATGAAACCTACATCCAGCCTTCATTAAGTAAACCAGATAATTATAGATGGCAAGCAGATTTTGGCTTAGAGCTTCCCGTTTGGAAATATCTCAACTTTAAAATTAACTACCTGCGTACTTTTGAGAGTTTGGTGATTGAAACCCAAAAAAGACAAGATGAATTTTTAACATTTGGATTTACTTTAAAGAGTTTTTATAAGAAATAACTTTTGTGAGAAGTGACTGAAATAAAAAAGTATCTATTCTTTTATTCAATAATATTCCAATTAAATTGGTTAATACCCTTTGTAAAATCTAATCTTAAAATTCAAAATTTAAGAAATTATTTAGAATGATGTTAAGATTCAAAACATCTATTCTAAATAAAAAAGTATTATTTTTGATGTATCTTAAAATTAATTTTAAACTTGTTAAATTACTATCTATATCCTAATAAAAAATCTAAAGAATGGGTAACTTTTGTACATGGTGCAGGGGGAAGTAGTTCTATTTGGTTTAAACAAGTAAGAGATTTTAAAAAACAGTTTAATGTTTTAATTTTAGATTTAAGAGGTCATGGTAATAGTAAACCAAAATTAAAAGACTCTTTTAATCCTAAATATACTTTTGATTCTATTACTAATGATATTGTTGAAGTAATAGAATATCTAAAAATAAATCAATCACATTTTATTGGCATCTCTTTGGGGACAATTTTAATAAGAAATTTAGCCGAACAAAAACCAGAATTAGTAAAAAGTATGATAATGGGAGGTGCAATTATTAAACTAAATTTTCGCTCACAAGTTTTAATGAGAATTGGAAATATTTTTAAATCTGTTGTGCCTTATATGCTCTTATATAAGCTTTTTGCATTTATCATAATGCCTAAAAAAAATCACAAAAAATCAAGACTCCTTTTTGTAAATGAAGCTAAAAAGTTATACCAAAAAGAGTTTTTACGTTGGTTTAAATTAACTTCCGAAATTAACCCTTTACTTCGTTTTTTTAGAGCAAAAGACATCAAAATACCCACCTTATATGTTATGGGAGCAGAAGATCATCTTTTTTTACCTTCTATAAAAAATATTGTTGCTAAACATGTCACCTCTTCCCTTTTTGTGGTAGAAAATTGTGGTCATGTGGTTAATGTAGAACAACCCCAAACCTTCAACACACAAACTATTCGTTTTATTACGTCTTTGTAATTTTAAGGTAATTACTATTTAATTAATTTATAAATTTAAAGTTAATCTTCAATCGATTCTAAAATACCTTTTAGAAAATCGTTATTACTAAAGTCTCCATTTAAACCTAAACGCACTACAACCAAATCTTGCTCTGGTAAAATAAATACTCGCTGACCATCGTGACCATTTGCAAAATACATAGAAGATGGAACATCCGGCATCATAGATTTGGAATTCAACCAAAATTGAGCCCCATACTGTCCATCTGAAGTTGGAGTAGGAGTTACTACATAATCATCCCAATCTTTAGAAAAAATTTGTTCTCCATTCCAATTTCCTTCACGTTCATACAACATTCCAAATTTTGCCCAATCTCTTGCAGAAGCCCAAGAATAAGATGATGCCACGTAATTCCCAGCTAAATCCGCCTCTAAAATCATAGAATTCATGCCAATTTTGTCAATTAGCTCACGATACCAAAAATCTAAATACTCTTGTTCAGAGCCTAACTTATATCTTAAAATTTTAGACAATAAATTAGATGTTCCTGATGAGTAGTTCCATAATTCATTTGGACTTCCTACCAATTTTTTATCCTTTTGAGCTTTTGACATATCTTCATCTAAAAACAACATTTTATTTACATCTGAAATAGTTTCATAGTCTTCATCCCATTCTAAACCTGAATTCATTTGTAAAAGATTGTGAATAGTTATTTGCCTTCTATCATCATTTTCCCAATCTGAAATTGGAGCCTGCTCTTTTACAGATAATAATCCCTTGTGCTGTAAAATACCAAATACTGTTGACATAATACTTTTTGTCATAGACCAACCTAAAAACTTAGAATTTTCATCAAATCCATTTGCATATTTTTCAGCAATTATATGATCTTTATAAACAACTAAAACAGCTCGAGTTTTAAAATTTGAATTGAAATGATTGTCAACCACTTTTTTTAAATTGATATAATCAATATTTGAAAAAACAGAATCTTTAGGATCTCCATTTCCAAAAGGAAAAGTACTTTCATTAGAAGAATTATTTCTATTTGGTGTTAAGTAAGATTTAGTTGTTTTATATCCCTTAGGCACCAAAACAGCCCCCAAGCCTTCTCTATAAATTGCTTTTCTTGTTAAGATTCCTAGAGAGGATGCTGACGCTGTTTTTTCTGTAAAATCAACAAAATCTTTTGCAAGGTTTACAGGTGAAAAATTGTTATCAGTAGAATCTGTAAATGCAACTCCTCTTTTAGCCACAAAAACAGACGAAGCCATACTTTTAGCAGAATATCCTGATAATATATTAAGTTTTGGGTAGTTAACATAAATCACTACAACCAAAACAACTAGAACTAAATAAAATAAATATTTTAACTTTTTCATTAATACAATTTTGATGTAAGCAAAAATACTAAAATATCAGATATTAGATTATTAAAAGTACTGCACATAAGTTACCTTTGTTTTTTAAAGGTAAAATTATGTTTTCAGTAAATGAAATAAGAAAAGATTTTCCAATTTTAGAAAGGCATGTTAATGGAAAACCACTAGTATATTTTGATAATGCTGCAACCTCCCAAACTCCGCAAATTGTTATTGATAGCATTGTGGATTATTACAGTAATTACAATGCGAACATTCACAGAGGGGTACATTCATTAAGTCAAGAGGCCACAGATAAATATGAAAATGCGCGTATTAAAATTCAAAAACATTTTAATGCAAAAGAGGCTTATGAAATCATTTTTACCTCTGGTACAACACATAGCATTAATATAATAGCTTCTGGGTTTTCATCACTTTTAAATAAAGGAGATGAAATTATTGTATCCGCTTTAGAGCATCATTCCAACATTGTGCCTTGGCAAATGTTATGTGAAAAAACAGGGACTTTGTTAAAGGTAATTCCAATGAAATTGGATGGAACTTTAGACATGAAGACTTACCATAATCTTTTAAATGAAAAGACAAAATTAGTTTTCTGTAATCATGTTTCTAACGCTTTGGGAACTATAAACCCAATAAAAGAAATTATTGACGCCGCTCATAAAGTAAATGCCGCAGTTCTAATTGATGGGGCTCAAGCAACACCTCACATAAAGCCAGATGTACAGGAATTAGATGTTGATTTTTACGTTGCTTCCGCTCATAAATTATGTGGGCCAACAGGACAAGGAATGTTATATGGTAAAACAGCGTGGCTAGAAAAATTACCCCCATATCAAGGTGGAGGTGAAATGATTGCAACTGTAAGTTTTGAAAAAACTACTTATGCAGGTTTACCTCATAAATTTGAAGCTGGTACTCCGAATATTTGCGGTGGAATTGCCTTTGGAACTGCCATTGATTATATGAATGCTATTGGCTTTAATAAAATTGCTGCTTATGAAAACGAGCTTTTAGAATATGCTACAAAACAACTTTTAGAAATTAGCGGAATTAAAATTTACGGTACTTCAAAAAATAAAACTGCAGTGATATCTTTTAATATTGATGTTGTTCACCCTTATGATATAGGTGCGATTTTAGATAAATTGGGAGTTGCTGTAAGAACAGGCCATCATTGCGCGCAACCAATTATGGATTTCTATCAAATTCCAGGAACTGTTCGAGCTTCTTTTTCTTTTTATAACACTAAAGCTGAAATTGATATTTTCATTAATTCTTTAAAAAAAGCAATACAAATGTTAACATAAATTTATATTGTAACACTAAAAACAAAAAAAGGTTGAATTTAAATTCAACCTTTTTTTATGTATTTCATTTTTCTCTCAGACTAAGGCATTTGTAAAGTTGGTGAAAAATTTGTGGGATAATTACCTGCTTTCGCAAAATTTCCTGACTCTCCAAAATTTGAACCGTACGTTTTATCTATAGCTTCTAGAAAAGCATTTGCCATATAGGCATATCCTCTAGCCGTTAAATGTATACCATCTAAACTTACCAATCCTCCAAAAACTAAATCTGCATTTAAAAAGTATTCATCAAAGGCAATACCTGTCGATGCAGCATCAATTAAAATTTGATTTACATCTACATAAGCTAAGCCTTTTGCAGCTGCTACAGACTCTATCGTGCTATTATAAGCATCTACAGCCACTTTAATCTCTTGTTGCTCTTCAAAAGTTAACACACTATAATCTAATAGCGGAGTTGCTGTTCCTGCCCCTGAAGGCAAAATGGAAGCCGTTGGCAAAGTTATTAAATCTGTTTCCTTAGTTTGTCTAAATTGTGGAATCCCAGCAAAAGCGGGGTTAATAGCACCTAAATCTGTTAAGTATTCATCCACCATAACCACAGCATTATTCCCCTCAGTAAAATTAATTGTTCTTCTGTCTAATTCTTCTTGAGTAAAGAGACCTGTTCCAGCAAGTGCTTGAAATGCTGCTTGTAAACCTCCGTTATACGCGGCATAACCGGCATTTAATTGAGCTGCTGTTGCGGCATCTAAAGGAACTGGATTGTATGAAACAGCTGTAAAATAGGGCAAGTTATTAACATATGGAGTATTTGTAACAGCCCCCTTAGCGCCATTTGCTGTTAAGCCATCTATAATGGTGTTAAAAGTTACTGCGAATTCAGCAGGAGGCGTAATAGCACTTCTGCTTGCGTCTCCTCCCTGAGTAGCATATCCTAAAACATCATTTCCTCCGATTAAATCAGCAGTAAAAAAGGTAGGATTTTGAGCTACCGCCAATTCTAAGATGGTAACATCAGGTGTACCTCCAGTCATACGAACTGCATATGCATTGGCACCTGCTCCTAAATTTGCAATATTACCGAAGCCAGGAGTTATAAAATCTGCACTTTGTGCACCAGGTACTCCAAGATTGTTAAAGGGTCCTGTTGGATTATTTAATACAATATCTGTAGTAACTGTTACAGGCCCAATAACCGCTTCCAATGGTACAGGTCCAGCTCCTCCAAAAACCAATCTAGGCGCGCTTATACGGTTGCCATTTAAAGCTAATCCACCATAATTATCACTTACCATAGGTTGTATAAAATCACCACCTCCTGCATTCGCGAATTTTTTTGAAAGTATATTTGGAAATGAATTTTCTTGTGCTGCAATAAAAAGACCGTTATCAGTAATACCAGCAGTAAAAGAAGGCCCAATCGCAACATAATTAGAAAAATCAGCACTTCCTGACGTTGCTGCTGGAAGAATAACTTCTGGCTCTACAATTTCATCTAACTTATTATCATAATCACAAGAGACAAAACCTATTGCAATTAATAATAAGCATATTATGTTTTTTATATTTTTAAAATTCTTCATAATTCTATATTTTTAATTATTAATTGTCCATGAAATATAATATTGAGAACCAATTGCACCTACACCAGGAGCACTTAAATACTCTTGCCCTCCTAAGTTAGCTCCTCCTATTTTAAATACAGATTTAATACTTGGAACGCCATAGTTAATTTGAGCGTCTAAAACAGTTCTTGCCTTAATTGTACCATCTACAAAAGTAGACTGCCAAAGGTATTCATCTTGCCATCTGGCATTAATATTGAAACCAAAGTTTTTGAATAAATTTGTTTTTCCAAATTGTAATTTTACCTTATGCTCTGGGGTGTTAAATCCAGCTTCAAAATCTGGATCAGAAGCCTGATCAAAATCAAATTTAGCATAAGTATAATTTAACCCCAAATTAAATCCATTAAAAATCTTTGTATTTAAACCAATTGCTGCCCCGTAAGAACTAATGTCTGCTGCAGAGTTTGTATACAGTTGAAAAACTCTAGAATTACCCGCTGCATTAAATGCAATTACATTTTTATTAGCTATAAAGTCTTCATATTGATTGTAGTAAGCACTTAAATCTAAAGTGATTCGTTGAGAATTTTCAAATAGTAAACCCCTATACCCCACTTCAAAAGCGGTAACTTTTTCTGGCGTTACAAAATCTACATCTGCTTTTACAGTTCCTCCACTTGCTAGTGTGAAAGAATTTTCATAAGCATCTCTACCTGTTATTACGGAACCATCTGCAAGAGTTAAACTATATCTGTCTTGGTTTTCTTCAACACCACCCACTAAAATTGCACTTCCTACATCTAAACCAATATATTGATCTTGTGTTGTTGGATTTCTAAACCCTGTTTGAAAAGAAGCTCTAAAGTTTTGATTTTTATTTTCTCCTGCTGCATATGCTAAAGAAACTCTTGGTGAAAAATTACCATCAAAGTTTTGTGCTTTATCATAACGAAGAGATGCCGTTACTTTTAAACGATCTTCATCAAGAAAACTTTTTTGAGCTTGAGAATATATACCATATTCGTTATAATTGATAGGCCCATCTGCATCTGTAAATATATTTCCAAAAGAATTTAAAGAATATTTTCTGTATGATGCCCCAACTTGAATTTCTGCAAAATCGATTATATCTCTAAAATTATAATTTGCGTCTCCATGGTACAGTTTTGTTTCGTCTCTAAACTTAGCTCCTGTTAATAAGTTTGGATCTGAAGTAATTTTATCAAAAGCTTCGTTGAATTCAGAAGATCCGGGTAGATATCTTCCTGCTTCTGCCGTTTGTCTTGCTGCTGCATGGGCTTGATCTGAGTTTGCACCACTTAATGTTGCTGTAACGTACGCTCCTGCATATTCACCAAACCATGTGTTATCGTCTTTCCATGTTCTGTTTATATTTAATGCTGCAAATAAAGTATTGTATGAATCTCCTGCATTTTCAGCGGTTACATATCCTCTTACAAAAAAGTTTTTCCCTTTAACCTCTAATTTATGTTGATGTAAGAAAAAGTTTTGAATGCTATATTTTTGACCTCCCAAATATTGTGTATCCCCTGTACCTAATTTAGAATTCCAAATAACTTCTAAACGATCATCTCCAAATGGACGGTAGTTTAGAGAACCACCAAACTTTACACTGGTAACTCCATAATCCATCAAATGTCTTTCTTCATATCCTGTTCTACTTACACTTTCATTAGGCAAAAGTGAAGATGATCCAACAGGAAGAATCCCCAAGGCTTCTAATGATTGACCAACGCCAATTAAATTTGCTGAAACCACATCTCCAAATACATTTACACCATTATAGTTTCTATCAGATTCTCTTGATCCAGCAGCTAATTCTCCTCCTACAGTGTTTCTATAATCTGTAGCAAACCAATCTGTACCTTTTAAAACAGCAAGAGTCGCTTTGGCAGCAAATTTCTCAGAGAAGGCGTATGCCATTCTAATATTAAAATCGGTAAACTGATTATCACCTCCAGCATCTTGACTCGTAATACCTCCTTTTAAAGAAATACTTATACCCTGATCATCAAAAGGATTTTTACTTGTCATAAACATAATTCCGTTAAATGCATTTGCTCCGTAAAGTGCAGAAGATGCTCCTGGTAACAACTCTACTGTTTTTACATCTAATTCGGACATCCCTAATAAGTTCCCTATAGCAAAATTTAATGCTGGTGAGGAATTATCCATACCATCTACCAATTGCATAAAACGAGTATTTGCAAATGTTGCGAAACCACGTGTATTCACTGATTTGAACGTTAAACTATTAGTGTTTATATCAACTCCCTTTAAATTTTCTAAACCGTCATAAAATGAAGGAGAAGAGGTGTTTTTAATAGCTCTTGAATCCATCCTTTCAATAGTTACAGGAGACTCCATGACACGTTCTGGTGTTCTAGATGCAGAAACAACGATTTCATCTAAGGAGGTTGCATTTTCTGTTAAAGCAACTTCTATTTTTTCGTTATTTTTGGTAATCTCTACCTTTGCTGTTTGAAAGCCCAACATCGTTATTTCTAAAGTAAATGGAGGGTTATCGGTTACTTTAAGCACAAAGTTACCATCAAAATCGGTACTTGTTCCAACAAGTTTTCTGGAAACTTTAATGTTTGCTCCAGGCAGTGTTTCCCCTGTTTTCGCATCCTTAACTGTACCTGTTACAGTAGTTTGCGCGACCATTGCGACACTACTTAAAGCTACAAATGCGATAAATAAAATCTTTTTTATCATAATTTGAATTATTTGTTAACTGAAATGCAAATTACAATTTTTTTTGATTTTACGAATAAATCATTCAATTTTTTATCATTTTAATAAATTCACTTGAAATTAATTATGAAATAAACACATTAAAACCTTTTTAAAATAATCGTTTTAAACTCTCTTTATCGTACATTTGTAGGGTAAAATAAAGGGTGTTGAAATCAGTAAATAATATCTCAAACTTTTCATCAAAAGAACAAACTTTTGTGACCATTGGTACTTTTGACGGCGTACATTTTGGACATCAAAAAATTATTGAAAGGTTAGTTTTTGAAGCTAAAAGAGCTAAAAAAAAATCTGTTTTACTCACTTTTTTCCCTCATCCAAGAATGGTACTGCAAAAGGATGCCTCTATTGAACTGATTAATACTATTGACGAACGCGCCTCTTTATTAGAAAAAACTGGTTTAGATTATCTTATTATTCATCCTTTTAGCAAAGCTTTTTCTCGAACTTCTGCATTTGAATTTGTTAGAGATATCTTAGTAAATCAACTCAATATTTCGAAATTGATTATAGGGTATGATCATCATTTTGGAAAAAATAGAGAAGGTAATATTACACAATTAACAGAGTATAGCCATTTATACGATTTTAATGTTGAGGAAATTCCTGCCCAAGATATAGATGATGTTTCTGTGAGTTCTACAAAAATCAGAAAAGCACTACATCTTGGAAATTTAAAAACTGCCAACAATTATTTAGGTTATAATTTTATGTTATGTGGCACTGTAGTAAATGGTAAAAAATTAGGTGAAAAAATTGGTTATCCCACAGCAAATATTAATGTAAAGGAAGGTTATAAATTAATTCCAAAAACGGGGGTTTATGTTGTGCAAACAAAAATTCAAAATGAAACTGTTTTTGGAATGATGAATATTGGAAACAGACCTACCGTAAATGGGAATCATCAAACTATTGAAGTACATTTCTTTGATTTTAATAAAGACTTATATGGCAAAAAGTTAACAATTGAACTAATATATTTTCTGCGTGACGAGAAAAAATTCGGCTCTATCGATTTATTGACTCATCAGCTTAAAAAAGATGAAAAAACAGCAAGAGTTTATATAGAAAACAATCTCTAAAACTACATTGCCAAATTCTTAATCTTCCTGTATATTTGCAGCTTATAAAACATCTTGAAAATGTTACAGGTACAAATTATTAGAGAAAAAAAAGATGAAGTTTTAGCAGGTTTAGCAAAACGAAATTTCAGTAATGCTGAAACTATTATTGATAAAATTTTAACGGCTGACGAAAACAGAAGAGCAACTCAAGTTGAACTTGATAAAACCTTAGCTGAGTCTAATAAATTATCTAAAGAAATTGGAAACTTATACAAAACAGGGCAAGCTCAAAAAGCAAATATTTTAAAAGAAAAAACAGGACAATTAAAAGAAATTTCTAAAGTATTATCTGAAAAACTAACAACGTTTGCAGATGATTTACAATCTCTTTTATATCAAATACCTAATGTACCGCATATTTCTGTAAAAGCAGGTACATCAGAAACAGATAACGAAAATATTTTTAGTGAAGGTGTTATTCCTAATTTAGGCAAAGGTGCGTTGCCTCATTGGGAATTAGCTAAAAAATACGATATTATAGATTTTGAACTAGGGAATAAAATTTCTGGTGCTGGTTTTCCTGTATACAAAGGAAAAGGTGCAAGACTGCAACGTGCTTTAATCAATTACTTTTTAGATAAAAATATAGAAGCTGGTTATCAAGAAGTACAAGTGCCACATTTAGTAAATACTGAATCTGCAACTGCAACTGGGCAATTACCAGACAAAGATGGCCAAATGTATCATGCAGGTGTAGATGATTTGTACTTAATACCAACTGCAGAAGTGCCAATTACAAATATGTTTCGTGGTAACTTAATGCAAGAGACAGAATTCCCAATTTGTGTAACTGGTTATACTCCTTGTTTTAGAAGAGAAGCAGGAAGTTATGGAGCCCACGTTCGTGGTTTAAATAGATTACATCAATTTGATAAAGTAGAAATTGTAAGAATAGAACACCCTAATAATTCATACCAAGCTTTAGACGGAATGGTAGAACACATCAAGAATATTTTAAGAGAATTAAAATTACCTTATAGAATTTTACGTTTGTGTGGAGGAGATACTGGTTTTACAGCTGCGTTAACTTTCGATTTTGAACTATTTTCAACAGCTCAAGACAGGTGGTTAGAAATTAGTTCTGCTTCTAATTTTGAAACTTTTCAAGCAAATAGATTAAAACTAAGATTTAAAAATAAAGAAGGAAAAAGTGAATTAGCACACACCTTAAACGGAAGTTCTTTGGCTTTGCCTCGCGTTTTAGCTGGAATATTAGAAAATTATCAAACTGAAAATGGAATTCAAGTTCCGGAAGTCTTGATTCCTTATACTGGTTTTGATATAATTGATTAAAGTATAATAGAACATCTAATGCAAATTAATTTGCAATAACCGCAACCATTAATCTTTTATATTTGTTCATCTCTAAAAGTGAATTTAAATAAGCACTAATTTGCCCATTGCTCATAAACATAATAGAGTTTTGTTTTGCCTGTTCGTATTTGTTGGTTAAGTCTTTCATAATCTTATTTTAATTAGTTATTTATAGTATAGACAACTTTCGTGCCAAAATGTTACAAGATTTCTTTAAAATAAGATTGGTTTAATAAAAATTTAACATTTATGTTAAGTATCTTTGGTTTAAGATGAAAAAAATTGTTGCACTTTTTTTACTTTCAATTAGTACTTTTTCCTTTAGCCAAGAAAAGGATCAAAGCGAATTTTTCATAGCAGAAAGCTACTACAGACAAGGGGAATATGAAAAAGCAACACAAATCTACAAGAAACTATATGACAAAAGCTCATTTAATACAACCTATTTAAATCGATTAATTTCTTGTTACCAACAAACAGATAAATTTTTGATCGCTGAAAATTTATTGAAAGAAAAAATAAACAAAAATCCTTCTCAAACCTATTTATATGTTTTTTTAGGCTATAATTTTGATAAGCAACAATTCCAAGAACTTGCAAAAAATAACTACGATAAAGCAATTAATTCTTTAGATGAAAATGCTGCTTATGGAGGTATTATTGGACGCTTATTTAAAGATTATAATAAACTAGATTTAGCAATTACCACTTACCAAAAATCGATGGAGAAAAACCCAAGCTCCAATTACAATTTTCAAATTGCACAGATTTATGGGGAAAAAGGTGACTTTAAACAAATGTTTGAATCTTATATTAATTTGGTTGATAAAAACGCAAATTACCTTAATCTAATTCAGAGATATTCAAGTAAATATATTACTGATGATCCTGAAAATGAAACTAATATTTTATTCAGAAAAACACTATTAAGAAAGTCTTTAAGCAATCCAAAAGAAGAATGGAATATTCTTTTAAGCTGGTTATTTGCACAACAAAAAGATTACAGTAAAGCATTGATTCAAGAGAAAGCACTTTATCAAAGAAATCCTATAAATTTATCCGAAATTATTAGTTTAGGAAAACTTGCTTACGAAAGTAAAGATTTTGAAGCTGCTCAGAAATGCTTTAATTTTATCAATGAAAAATCAAACTTAAAAGAAGAAAAAATTGAAGCTAATTTGTATTTAGTAAAAATTTTAATAGCAACAGAAAATCCAGAAACTGAAAACTTTTTCTTAGCACTTTTTAATAAATTTGGTAAAAATGCAGCCACTATAAAATTGCAAGTGACATATGCTGAATACCTAACTTTTAACAAAAACAAACCAGAACAAGCCACTATTGTTTTAGAAGAAGCATTAACATATGCAAAGTCAAAATTTGATAAAGGAAGAATAAAACTTAAATTGGGTGATGTATTGGTTTTTAGAGGTAAATTCAATAAAGCTTTAATTTATTTTTCTCAAATTCAAACCCAATTAAAAGGATCTGAATTAGCCCAGGAAGCACGTTTTAAAGTAGCCCAAACAAGCTATTATAAAGGAGATTTTACTTGGGCAAAAGTACAAGCCAAAGTTTTAAAAAGTTCTACTACACAATTAATTGCTAATGATGCTGTAGATTTATTTCTAAAAATTACAGATAATGAACCTGTAGATTCCATTCCATCAGGACTAAAAGAGTTTGCTAGAGCCGAATTATTATTTTATCAAAATAAAACCGAAGAAGCTTTACAACAATTAGAAATATTATTAAACCCTAAAAAACAAGCTAAAGCTGATTTTTTTAATGGTGCAAAACCAGGAGAAGTAATTTATGATGATGTTTTGTATTTGCAAGCAAAATTGTTCATAAAACAAGATAAATTTTTAGAAGCAATTGCAAGCTTAGAAAAAATTATAGCAGCAGACAATCAGGGCTTTCTAACAGACGATATCTATTATATGATGGCTGAAACCTATAATAATCATCTTAAAAATACTGAAAAAGCACAAGAGTATTATCAGAAAATAATTTTTGAATATTCATCAAGCATTTATTTAGTTGATGCTCGCAAAAAATACCGAAAATTAAGAGGAGATAAAGTTCAGTAATTTAACTCAGCTTTGTAAAAAATAATAATCATATAAAAATGTATATATACAACGTAACTATAAATGTAGACGAAATAATTCATGCAGAATGGCTTATTTGGATGGAAACTCATATTTTAGACGTACTAAATACAGGTAAATTTATCTCGGCAAAATTTACAGAAGTTTTGGTTGAAGAAGATATGGGAGGCAAAACCTATTCCGTACAATACACTGCAAATAAAAAGGAAGATATCAATTTATATCAGAAAGAAGATGCAAGTAATTTGCAAGCTGAAGGTTTAAAAAGATTTGGTGATAAAATGCTTGCTTTTAGAACAGAATTAAGATTAATCAAAGAGTTTTATCCAACCAACGTAAATAATTAATACAAACTATTTTCATCTAAATAAGAGTAAAACATGTCTGTAAAAGCAAAAAAACATTTAGGTCAGCATTTTTTAACGGATGAAAATATTGCAAAGAAAATAGCGGATTCTTTAACCGAAAACGGATACAATCACGTTTTAGAAATTGGACCAGGAATGGGAGTTTTAACAAAATACATTCTTCAAAAGAAACCAAAGGTTACTGTTTTTGAGCTAGATTCTGAATCTGTAATTTATTTAAAAGAGGTTTTCCCATTAGAACAAATTAATATCAATACCTCAAAAGAAAAGCTAACAATAATTGAAGGCGATTTTTTAAAGAAAAATATTTCTGATATTTTTCATGGAGAGCAAGTAGCCATTATTGGAAATTTTCCTTACAATATTTCAAGCCAAATTGTTTTTAAAGCAATAGAAAATAGAGAAATCGTACCAGAGTTTTCTGGGATGTTTCAAAAAGAAGTTGCCAAACGAATTGCAGAAAAAGAAGGTTCTAAAGTATACGGAATCTTGTCGGTTTTAACCCAAGCTTTTTTTGATGTTGAGTATTTATTTACCGTACCTCCATCAGTTTTTAATCCACCTCCAAAAGTAGATTCTGGAGTTATTAGACTTATTAGAAAAGAAAACTACACACTTCCTGTAGATGAAAAATTGTTTTTTAGAGTTGTAAAAACAGCTTTTAATCAACGTAGAAAAATGCTACGCTCTAGCTTAAAATCTTTCAAACTTTCGGATACTTTAAAAGAAGACCCTATATTTGCCAAAAGACCTGAACAATTATCGGTTTCAGCTTTCATTTCACTCACGCAAAAAATAGCTCAAAATGGCATTTGAAATCACCAGTCTATTTTTAGAAAACCTTTCAGCGCTAATCAATTCTAAGAATGATCTTGAAATTACAAAGTTGTTTAACGAGGTGCACTATGCAGATATTGCAGAGGTTTTAGATGAAGTTAGTTTTGATGAAGCTATTTATATTATTAAACTATTAGATAGCGAAAAAACATCTGAAATTCTAACAGAATTAGAGGATGATATCCGTGAAAAAATTCTTGAAAATTTATCAGCAAAAGAAATTGCAGAAGAGGTTGAAGAAATGGACTCTGATGATGCTGCAGATATTATTGGAGAACTTTCTGATGAACGCCAAACAAAAGTTATTAATGCTTTAGAAGATGATGAATTAGCTGCAGATATTAAAGAACTTCTTTCTTATGATGAGGAAACTGCAGGTGCCTTAATGGCTAAAGAACTTGTAAAAGTTTATGAAACTTGGACAGTGGCTGGTTGTATGCGCAGAATTAGAGGCCAAGCAAAAGATGTTACGAGAGTGCACTCTATTTATGTAGTTGATAAAGAAGATAAATTAGTAGGCCGTTTGTCTTTAAAAGATTTAATTATTGCAAAATCAGATCAAAAAATTGCAGAGATCTCTAAGTCTAAGGTTGATTATGTTAATGTAAATGAAGATGATGAAGAGATTGCAAAAATAATGGCAAAATATGATTTAGAAGCAATTCCTGTGGTAGATGATAACAATGTTTTAGTGGGTAGAATTACCATTGACGATATTGTAGATGTTTTAAAAGAAGAAGCTGAAAGAGATTACCAAATGGCTGCAGGTTTAACCCAAGATGTAGATTCTGATGATAGTATTTTACAGTTAACAAGAGCGCGTTTGCCTTGGTTATTCTTAGGTTTGGTTGGAGGAATTGGAGCCTTTTTAATAATGAGTATTTTTGAGCACTCTTTTAAAGAAAGTGCATTTGTACTCTTCTTATTTACGCCTTTAGTTGCAGCAATGGCAGGAAATGTTGGCGTACAATCCTCAGCAATTATTGTACAAGGTTTGGCAAATGATGACGTAAAAGGAAGCATTAATAAAAGATTAATTAAAGAAATGTTCTTGGCAGCATTAAACGGCATAATTCTAGCTTTATTTTTATTACTATTTGTATGGGTTTATGAAGGTCAAATTTTAACAGCCTTAGCAATTTCAGTTTCTTTAGTAGCCGTTATAATTGTAGCTGGCTTAATAGGAACTTTTGTTCCTTTATTTTTAAATAAAAGAGGTATTGATCCTGCAATTGCCACTGGTCCTTTTATTACAACTTCTAATGATATTTTTGGAATTTTAATTTACTTTTTGATTGCAAAAATGATTCTAGGAATTTAATTTTCTATATTAATCATGGAGTCAATTCATTTTCAATACTTTAAAACAGATATTTCTGAGGTACAACTTCCTAAAAAATTTACATTCCCTTTTTATTACGAACCACATTTGTTAGCAAAAATTGCTAGTAACGAAATTCAAGAATACTTAGAGAGTCAGAAAGATTTTAACCATGATTTTGGCTTGGAAGAAGGTCATTCAGACTCAGCTATTGGTAAAATGTTTGGAATTTTAGTAGTTAAAAATACTGAAAATAAATTAGGCTATTTAGCTGCTTTTTCAGGAAAATTAGATGATAAAAGTTTACCTAAAAAGTTTGTACCACCTGTTTTTAACATGAGAACTGAAGGAAGTTTTTATACTAAAGGTGAAGCTGAAATTGATGAAATTAATAGTGGTCTGAGCGCTATTATACACAATGATAATTATCGGGATTTAAAAGGTGAATTTCAACAAATAACGCTCGAAATTAATACCGATTTAGAAGTTCAGAGAAAAAAGATGAAAGTATCTAAAAAAAATCGAAAGCTTCAAAAGAAAAGTGCAGCGCTTACTTTTAATGAAATCGATTTTAAAAATCTTACAGAAAAACTAAAGCAAGAAAGTTATAATGAACAGTTTTTTTATAAAGAACTACAAGAATACTATCAAATTAAACTTAACAAAGTTGCTCAGAACTTGAAAATCTATAATGACAAAATTGATCTTTTAAAAAAGCAGCGTAAAGAAAAATCAAATTATTTACAGGAAACGTTATTTAGCAAATATGCCTTTTTAAATCAACAAAAAGAGTTGAAAAACTTATTGGATATTTTTAATAATCCTACTGTAAAACCTCCAGCTGGTTCAGGTGAATGTGCTGCTCCTAAATTATTACAATATGCTTTTGCAAATGATCTAAAACCCATAACTCTAGCTGAGTTTTGGTGGGGAATTTCACCTAAATCAGCCATAAGAAAGCATAAAAATTATTATCCTACTTGTCAAAGCAGATGCAAACCTATTTTAACACACATGTTAAAAGGTATTAAAATGGATGATAATCTGTTATTAGAAAATTTATCAGAAAAACAAGAATTAAAAATTATTTTTGAAGACGATACAATTGTCATAATCAACAAACCTGCTGAATTTTTATCTGTTCCTGGTAAAGAAATTAGAGATTCGGTTTACACTAGAATTAAAGCAAAATATCCCAAAGCTACTGGCCCGTTAATTGTGCATAGATTAGATATGTCTACTTCAGGTATTTTAGTTTTAACGAAAACCAAAGAAGCTAATAAAATCTTACAAAGTCAATTTATAAAAAGAACCGTTAAAAAGCGATATGTTGCCTTATTAGATGGAGAATTACATACAGAAAAAGGTAATATTCAATTGCCTTTGCGTGTTGATTTAGATGACAGACCCAAACAATTGGTAGATTTTACTTACGGTAAAAATGCTGAAACAAATTGGGAAATCATTCGTAAAGAAAATGGTAAAACCCGAGTTTATTTTTATCCTATTACAGGAAGAACACATCAATTAAGAGTTCATGCAGCTCATAAAGATGGTTTAAATACTCCTATTTTTGGTGATGATTTGTATGGAAAAAAAGAAAATCGTTTGCATTTACATGCAGAATTTATTGAATTTGTTCATCCATCAACAAATCAAAATATAAGTTTTAGAGTTGAAGCCGATTTTTAAAGATCTCTGCATTTTTATATGTAATTTTGCAATGATTTATGAGTATTATTTCTAAAGACATACAAAAGGCAATTTCGTTATTAGAAAACGAAGAATTGGTAGCTATACCAACAGAAACTGTATATGGTTTGGCTGGAAATATTTTTAGTGAAAAAGCCATAAAAAATATTTTTAGCACCAAAAAAAGACCTTTTTTTAATCCATTAATTGTTCATATTTCAACTGTTGATGATTTAGAAACTATTGTATCTGAGATCCCTAAAAAAGCTAAATTATTAGCCAAAACCTTTTGGCCAGGCTCCATGACTTTAGTATTAAAAAAAAGGAATAATATTCCTGATATTATTACTGCAGGTAAAGATACTGTAGCTGTTCGTGTGCCAAATCATGCAACAACTTTAGCTCTTTTAAAGCAGTTATCTTTTCCTTTGGCTGCACCAAGTGCAAATCCTTTTAACAATATTAGCCCTACAAAACCAGAACATGTTGCACACTATTTTAAAAATGATATAAAAATGGTTTTAGATGGTGGCGCTTGCAAGAACGGAATAGAATCTACAATTATTGGTTTTGAAAATGATGAACCTATTATATACAGATTGGGAGCTTTAGCTCTAGAAGAAATTGAAACTGTTATTGGTAAAGTGTTAGTAAAAAATAAAAAGGAAGAAAGACCTGATGCTCCAGGAATGTTAAAGAAACATTATTCTCCATTAACTACTACCATTTTAACTGATGATATTTTATCAGAGATTCAAAATAATTCTACTAAAAAAATTGGAGTTTTAACTTTAAATACTAGTTTTAAAAATGAAAAAATTACATCTGAGATTATCTTATCAGAAACTAACAATTTAAAAGAAGCAACTTCAAAATTGTATGATGCCTTACATCAATTAGATCATCAAAATTTAGATGTTATTCTAGTTGAAAAAATGCCTGATTTTGGATTAGGAAAATCTATGAACGATCGTTTGCAAAGAGCGGCTTTTGATAATTAGTTGTTTATTTTCTTCCTTAAAAAGGAAAAATAAGAAAGATTTGGAAATTGCTTTTTATCCAAATTCGTATCTAAAATATCAGGTAAAAAACCTACTTTCCCTGTAACTCCGCAGCTTTCTTTTCTAACTCTGCTTGAAATTCCTCCATAACTGGTTTCACCGTACTTTCTGGAATATCAGATACTTTAATATACATTAAACCATCAACTGCATTATTAAATTTAGGGTCTACATTAAAGGCTACCAAACGAGCATTTTGTTTCACATATTTTTTAATTAAAACAGGAATTCTTAATGCTCCAGGCTCAATTTCATCAATAATCTTATCAAACTTTTGTAAATCTGCTTTAGTGGCATCAAATACAAAATCTTTATCTCCATCTTTTAATTTTACTTTGTATTCCTTTTTTGGTTGAATATATTGTGCAATATAAGGATCGTAATAATGTGATTTCATAAACTCAATCATTAGCGACTTGGAAAATTCAGAAAACTGATTGCTAATAGAAACACCTCCCATTAAATATTTATGCTCTGGATAACGCAAAGTTACATGCACAATTCCTTTCCATAATAAAAATAAAGGCATTGGCTTTTGTTGATATTCTTTAATGATAAAAGCACGACCCATTTCTATGGTTTTAGACATCATTTGATGCAATTCTTGTTCAATTCTAAACAAAGTATGTACATAAAATCCGTGGATGCCGTATTTTTTGTAGATCTTACTACCTAAACCCATCCTATAAGCACCTGCTAAACAGTTTTCTTGCCTATCCCACAAGAACATATGATAATAATATTTGTCGTACTTATCTAAATCTATGGCTTTATTTGTGCCTTCACCAACATCTCTAAAAGTAATTTCTCTTAATCTACCAATCTCATGCAATACATTAGGAATCTGTTTTGCATTTGCAAAAAAAACTTCATAGTTTTTACTTTCTAGCAAACGCCCATTATTGTCTCTCAAAAAATCTACTTCTTTCTTAAAATAAGTCACGTTTTTTTGAGCAGTAATTTTCTTAGCTGGCTTTTTAATTTTTATTTTTTCAGTGGATATAATCTTCTTCTTTTTCGCAAAAGGATTTGCCAACATATAGGTTTTCTTTCTAATAAATTCACCAAAAGAAGAAATATCAGTGAACTCATTTTGATCTTTAACAGAAATCGGTTTTCCTATTCTAACTTTTATCACTTTACCTTCTTGAGAAATTACCTCTGACGGTAATTTTGCTGTTCTTAAGGTGTCTGAAATTTTAGATAATATATAAAATAAGCGACTATTTTTAGCATGAAAATAAATGGGAATTACAGGAACATTTGCCTTTTTTATAAAACGTACAGCACTTTCCTCCCAAGGTTTATCTACATTTAATTTACCATCTTTATAAGTTGAAACTTCTCCTGCAGGAAAAATACCTAAAGGTTTACCATCTCTAATATGTAATAATGCGTTTTTTATTCCCGCAACACTAGATTTTACATCTTTCCTATTTTCAAAAGGATTTACAGGCATTACGTATGGCTTTAATGGCTCAATTCTATGCAGTAAAAAGTTAGCAATAATTTTATAATCTGCTCTTTTTTCTAGCAATAGTTTCAATAATAAAACACCATCTACTCCTCCTAAAGGATGATTGGAAATTGTAATAAACGGACCGTCTTTAGGAATTCTTTTTAAATCTTCTTCAGGTATATCAAACTGAATATTGCAATCGTCTAAAACTCCATTTAAAAAATCTAAGTCTGATTTTTCTTTGTTTCTGTTATAAATTCTGTTGAGCACAGAAATGCGTAAAACTCTAATAAGTAACCAACCCACAAAAGTTCCAAGAAAGCCAAATTTTTCTAAACCAATTACTTGTGATATTTCTTTTGATGTTACTAATGCCATAAATTATAAATTCACCTAAAGACAAACATAGTAAAAAAAACGAAATCGGAGTTGATTTAGTTAAGATTCAAAACAATTTGTGAAGTTTCCTTGTTTACCTGTGTTAACAAAGCATTTCCTTTTTCCTTTATTGTTTTAATTGACGATTCATCGAAATGACGTACTGTGTATAAATCCACACCTTTTTGAACTTCAATCTTAAATTGTGTTTTTAATTCGTCATAAAAAGCATCAAACTTATTAAACTTATTATCAATACAAACGGAAAAACTAATGGCTGAATTTTGAATTAAGTTTACCTTTAGTTGGTAATCGTGTAATTTCTGAAAAATAAAACTGATATTATTTTCTACCATAAAAGAAAAATCTAAAGCAGAAATTGATACTAAAATCTGATTTTTCTTTACAATGTAACAAGGAATGTAAGGCACTAATCTTGAGCCCTTAGATACTTTAGTTCCTGTTTCTTTTGGGTTCATAAAAGAGCGCACTAATAATGGAATTTCTTTTCTTTCTAGAGGTTGCAATGTTTTTGGGTGAATTACAGAAGCTCCATAAAAAGCCATTTCAATTGCTTCTTCATAAGAAATTTGTTCTAACAAAGTGGTTTCAGAAAAAACTCTAGGATCTGCGTTTAAAACTCCAGGAACGTCTTTCCAAATAGTTACACTTTCTGCATCTAAACAATATGCAAAAATACCCGCTGTATAATCTGAACCTTCTCTACCCAAAGTTGTAGTATTCTCAGTATCATTGGCAGCAATAAAACCTTGAGTTATATTAATTTTAGTAGTATCTACTTTTTTAGTGATGAGTTCTTGGGTTAAATTCCAATCTACTTTAGCATCTCTGTAACTACTGTCGGTTTTCACGTAGTTTCTAACATCAAACCAAATATTTTCTTGACTAATTTTGTCTAAATAAGCACTCACTATTTTGGTTGATAATAATTCTCCAAAACATATGATTTGGTCATAAACATAATTGAACCTTCTTGAAGTATTTCTGGATAAAAACCAGCCTAATTCACCAAAAAGAATATCAATTTTTTTATAAATTTCATCGTTTTTATCAAACAAAGAATTCATAATATTTTTATGAAATTCTTCTATAAAAGTCAATTTTTCAGGTAAATCGTCAGATTTATTGTAGTAAGCGTCTATGACATCTTCAAATGCATTTGTCATTTTTCCCATTGCAGAAATAACAACTAATGTATCTTTTGCACCTTCATTTTTAATAATTGAAGCTACATTTTTAACACTTTCTGCATCTTTTACAGATGCTCCACCAAATTTAAAAATCTTCATTTTGTACTTATTTATTGATAACATAAATTCTTAATGCATCTTAAAATAAGAGTTATAAAGAATTCAATTTCTGTATCTTAAAACAGAATAAACTTCACCTTTTTTAAAGTGAATTTTATTATTTGGCAACTGTATAAATGCATCAGAATTTACCAAACTTGCCAAATCTCCAGAACCATTTCCTTTTACAGGATAAGCCACCAAATTGCCAGCTTCAGAAGCTAATTTTACTTGCAAAAAGTAAACCAAATTCGGTTTAAAAGAAACATCTTCTCCTAAAATTGCGGTAATTTCATTTTGATTACACTGCACTGATTTTTGATACCAGGGGTAAAAATACGCCAAACAATTAACAAAAGTAGAGATTGGGTTTCCTGGAAAAGCAAAAATAACAGCTTGTTCTTTAATGTTATTTTTTTCAATTTTATTGAAATTGTTGTCATTTTCTGTTTTAGTACCAAACCAAAATGGTTTACCAGGCCTTTGCGCAACTTTATGAAATAGCTTTTCTACACCTAATTCCTCCAAAACTTCTGGCAAAAAATCATATTTTCCTTTACTTACGGCTCCGCTAAATAAAAGTACATCATAGTCTTTTAAATAGGTTGAAATTTTTTGTTTTAAGATAGGTTTATCGTCTGTAATATGAGCAGTTTCAGCAGAAATGTTGAGTTTTTCTAACAAAGAAACTAAACTAAATACATTACTTCTTCTAATTTGATGTTCTAACGGAATCTCATCAACACCAACTAATTCATCTCCTGTAGAAACAATGATTACCTTAGGTTGTTTGGCAACTTTTACAATTGATTTTCCAACAGTAGCTATAACTCCAATTTCTGCTGCTGATATTTTTTTATTTAGATGAACTAAAACATCTCCAGCTTTTTTGTCCTTTCCTTTTTTATGAATATTCTGAAAGTCTATTATTTCATGAATCTGGATTTTTGCTACCCCATTTTCAATGATAACATCTTCATATCTTATCACTGCATTTGTGTGATTTGGCAATACAGCACCTGTCATTACCTCAATACAATTATTTGAGTTTTTTAAACTGATTTGCTTGCTTCCTGCAGCTTGTATTCCTTCAATCTTAAAAGAATTTTGACCTTCTTTAAATTTCTCTAAATCAATTGCGATACCATCCATAGAAACTCTATTGAAAGGCGGAAAATCTCTATCCGCAAGAATTTCTTCCTTTAAAATTCTACCCACAGATTTTATAAATGGAATTTCTTCAACTCCAAAATCTTGTGTTGCATTTAAAATGATATTTTTTGCTTCTTTTTCTGATATCATTAATAATATATAATTTTTAATTGTTTAAGATTTCCTATCCTCCAATAGTACTCATACTTTCAGAAACAGTTCCTTTTTTACGATTTGCTTCCGCTATAAATCCATTTTCTGGTTTATCTTTTACCAAACTTAAAAAAAGTTCTTTTAAATCTTCATTTGAAGCTCCGTTTCTTATAAAATCACGCAAATTAAAAACACCATCATCAAACAAACAGTTTTTAAAAGTTCCTGTTGATGTTATTCGAATTCGATTACAATCGTTACAAATAGTTCTTGTAAATGCAGGAATTATTCCAAATGTTCCTAAATGATTTTTTACTTTATAATTTCTAGATGTTGATGATTTTTCTGACTGAATTTCATCAACATGAAAAACAGTTTTTACTTCTTCCAAAATCTTATTTAATGTCCAGTTCTTTTCCATTTTACGCTGTCCTTTTCCATTAAACGGCATTTCTTCAATAAAGCGAACAACAACATTTTTATCTTTTGTTAATCTCACAAAATCAACAATTTCATCAGTATTAAAACCTGATTGTACAACTACATTAAGTTTAAGATTTAAACTACTTTTTTCTAGTAATTCAAATGTTTTATACACTTCAGGAAAAACATCTCTTCTCGTAATTTTTGCAAACTTATCTTGCTGCAAACTATCAATACTTAAATTAATATTTTTTACTTTTTTGAGCTTTTCAATTTTATTGATATGACGCGAAATTAAAGCACCATTTGTTGTTATATTAATAGTGTCTAATAAATCGTTGTAAGAGAGCATTTCTAAGAAACTCACAAAATCTTTTCTTACAAAAGGCTCTCCACCCGTTAAACGCACCTTGTTAACACCCAATTCTGTTAACACACGAATTAAGCGATACATTTCTTTAAAAGTGAGCAACTCTTTTCTTGGAACAATATCTATTCCATGAGCTGGCATACAATATTGGCAGCGCAAATTACAGCGGTCTGTAACTGCCAATCGCACATATTCTATTTGTCTACCAAAACTGTCTTTTAATTTACTCATCTAATTTGGAAGTTTCTTACTCAGTAATCCGTAAAGAAAAGTTCCCAATAACGCTCCAAAAAGAATAATTAAAGCGGGAAGCAATTTAAATCCCAAAATTATAAATACAGGAGCCGCACACGCACCTGAAATACCCCATCCTAAGCCAAATAAAGTTCCGCCAAAAATAGTTCTTATAAACCCTTTTTTCTTTGGTTTAGGTATAATTTTATTTCCTTTTATGTCCTTGATTACTTCTTTTTTAAAGAGTTGCATTATTATTGCTGATAATACAACTGCACCACCAATAACTCCAAACATGTGAAAGGATTGAAATTTAAACATTTCATAAAAACGATACCAAGAAATGGCTTGAACTTTACTTAAGACAATTGCGAAAAAAATTCCTAAAATTAAAAACTTGATGTTTTTCATAATTTAAAAGATTAAAGGGATTATAAACCAGGTGGCAATAATTCCACCAATAAAAAACCCAATTACAGCCAATAAAGAAGGAATTTGCAAACTACTTAAACCAGTAATTGCATGACCAGAGGTACAGCCTCCTGCATATCGAGTTCCAAAACCAATTAATAATCCTGAAATTAGCAGAATTAAGAATCCTTTTAAGGAAAGGGCAACTTTGTTACTGAATATTTCGTCAGGAAAATATTGGTTCCCAACATTTGAAAAACCTAATTCTGTAAGTTCTTTAACAGTTACTGGGTTCAGATCTATAGTTTGCTCAGGAATTAAATATTTGGCAGAAATTAAACCTCCAATAATTAAACCTATCACAAACATCAATGCAAAATCTCTATCTTTCCAGTCTTTTTTAAAATAATCTGATATTTTTCCAGCTCCAGCAACGGTACAAAGCGTTTCAAAATTTGTTGAAGCTCCAAAATTTTTACCAAAATAAAAATAAAGTAATAAAGAAAACGCTATTAATGGACCACCAATAAACCATGGCCAAGGTTGTAATATAAAATCCATGATTAAATTTTATTTTTTAAATAATTCATAATTAATGTTGTAGCTCCAAGATTATCTTGGATGTATCTTTTATTGATATTACCTGTTAAATTTCTAAAACTTTCATCTTCTTTTAATTTTAAAAAAGTATCTGAAAATTCTTGCTGATTTGAAATTGAAATACAGCCTCCAATTTTAACCAAATCTACAGCTTCTTTAAATTTATCGTATTTATTTCCTATCACTACAGGAATTCCAAAAGTTGCAGGTTCCAAAATATTATGTAACCCTGTTTTTAAACCTCCGCCAACATAAGCCACATCTGCAGCAGCATAAATTTTGGTTAAAATACCAATAGTATCAATAACAAAAACCTGATAACCTGCTAAATCTTTATCCGCCTTGGCTGAAAATAAAACTGTTTTTTTGTGAATAGTTTTTTGTAATTGTAAAATTGCATCACTTTTAATATTATGAGGTGCAATAATTACTTTCTCTTCTTTAGAAATGTGATTATTAATATAATTTACCAATAACTCTTCATCTTCTGCCCAAGTACTCCCTGCAACTATCGTGTATTTTTTGTTCTTAAATTTATCAATAAAATCAATAAAATTGTCTTGCTCTAATACTTTAGAAACTCTATCAAAACGTGTATCTCCTGCAATTGTTACATTATGTAAATTTATAGAGTTTAATAAGGTTTTTGACTTTTCATCTTGCACAAAAAAGTAATCAAAAGCATTTAACGATTTCCTCATGAAACCACCATATTTTTTGAAGAAGAGTTGTTTTTCTCTTAAAATTCCAGAAACTAAAATAGTCTTAACTTCTTTTTTACACAACTCATTTAATAAATTTGGCCAAAACTCATATTTAATAAAAATTGCAATTGTAGGATTAATTATTTCAATAAACTTTTTAGCATTAGATTTAGAATCTAAAGGCAAATAACAAACCACGTCTGCTAATTTGTAATTTTTTCTAATTTCATATCCAGATGGAGAGAAAAAAGTCACTAAAATTTTATGTGTTCTATAAGTTTTTTTTATTTTTTCTATAACAGGAATTGCTTGTTCAAATTCACCCAGAGAAGCTGCGTGAAACCAAATTGTTTTCTCTCCTTGAAGAGGAGCTATTTCTAAAAATGTTTCCTTTCTACCTTCTACAAAAAGATTTATTTTCTTATTAAAAAAAGCTAAAAATAATAATATATATTTAGTTTTAAAAATAATTATATCATACAAAAAACTCATGCATACAAAAATACAAAATAGAAGTTTCATAAAACTAAAAAAAAGAGCTATTCACAAATGAATAGCTCTATATTTAAAGTGTTTAGATTATAATATCCCCCAACATTATTTTTCTTAAATACTTACCCTAAATCTAAGATAAAATATCTAATTAATAAAATAAATGTTCTAAAACGTCTTTATTTTGTTCCAAAATAATATTTATTGGGATTCTTCTAATTTTTTGTATAAATTTTCTTTGTATTTAAGTCCTATAGGAATTGTAATATCAGATACTTGTAGATGATTCTGACTAATTTCTGTAATATGGTTTACATTAACAATGTAGCCTCTTTGAACTCGAATGAAATCACTATTTAGTTTTTCTTTTATCTCATTTAAGCTAATTCTAGTAATAATATTATTTTGATTTTGAAGGTGAATTTCAATATAAATATGTGCACTTTTAATAAAAGTGATTTCATTAAAAAATACTTTTTTTAAAATATTTCCATCTTTTACAAAAAATGAGTTCTTAGTTTTTCCCTGAATAACAGAATTTCTGTTTTTTGAAAAATTATGAATTGCTATTTCTATAGAAGTATATAGTTCATTTTTAGAAAATGGCTTAATTAAATAGGCCTGCGGTGCTACTTTTTTAACATTATTAACAACAGAAACATCTGCGTTGGCTGTTAAAAAGATAAATGGAAAATTGTAGAACTGATTGATTTTTTTTGCTAAATCTATACCCGTTTTTGCGCCTGCCAAATGAATATCTAATATGGCTATATCTGGTTTTTCTTTTTCAATACTTTCAATAGCTTCTGAAAAATTTAATACCGGTTCAAATACTTCGTAACCTAAACTTTGCAGTGTTCTGCAAACATTATCTGCAATTATAATTTCATCTTCAACTACTAAAACTTTTAATTTCTTCATTTTTAAACCGTCTGCTTTCTTGTATGAGTGTCTTTGAATAAAATTTTGAATTGTAATCCAGATATATTCATCAATTCTAGTTCTCCTTGTAATTGCTTTACCAACCTTTGCACCAATTTTAGACCAGAACTTTTTAAACGATCAATATTAAAATCTTTATCTAATCCTTGTCCATTATCTTTAACTATCAATTCAAAATTATTGTTGATGTTTTTCTTCAAAGATATCATAAGTATATTCCCTGCTTCATTTTTAAACGCATATTTAAATGTATTCGTAATTAACTCATTTAAAATTAAAGCTAAAGGAATTGCTGTATCAACATCAAAATAAATTTCGTTTACCGCTACTTTTAAGTCAAGATTGTCATCATATTTATATAAAAACCTAAGTTCTTTGACTAATAAATTGATAAATTCATCAAATTGAATAAGTCCAGACTCATTTCCATATAATTTTTGGTTGATTAAAGACATGGACTTTATTCTACTTTTACCCCTATCTAAAATTTCAATTATTTTAGCATCTTTTATTTCATCAGTTCCTAAATCCAATAAACTAGTAATCAATTGAAAATTATTCTTAACTCTATGATGCATTTCTTTAATAATAAGTTCTTTTTCTTCCAAAGATTTCTTTACTATTTTATTTTTTTGAGCTATTTCAATCGACTGTTTTCTTATTTTTCTTAAAACTACAAATGACACCACTAGTAAAAATAAACATAGCAAAGTAATTATGAAATACAACCTAGTTTCTTCCTTTTCTAATATAATTTCTTTTTCTTTAGCTTTAACTATCTCCTCTGCCTTAAAGGTTTTATAATTTGCTAAAGATTCTGATAATTCTTCTGAATATATTTTTTTAGTTAAATTTAACGCCTGATGCTTATACTCTAAAGCTTCCAAATAATATTTGTGTTTAGCTAAAGCAAATGAAGATCTATTTATTAAGTCCAAAAAGTCATTAGAATTTAAATTTTTTCCTAGATCTTTAAATTTTTCAACAAGTTCTAGTACATTTCCGACCTTAAATTTTTCTAAAACTTTTGATTTTAAAAGAGAATTATCTTCTAATGTTGATATTAATTGCGCATATAAAGCATAAGAATACGTTCTATAATAAGATTTATAAAGTTGGTTTATTAACGTATTTACTTCTTTATCATATCCACCTTTAAAAATATATGCATTAATTAGATTTGTTATGGTTGGATAATAAAATGAACTTCTCTGAGGTAATTTTTTTTCTAATTCTAAACTCTTTTCACAGACCTCAATATATTCATTCAATTTTTTCTCATATACTAGAAAATCTGATCCGTAATATAAAAAAATAATCTGTAATTCTATATCATCTAAATCTTTTGCTATTTGTAAAGATCTACTTGCCAGTTCTTTTCCTTTTTGTAACTTTTTTTCAATAAGATACATCACAATAGGGTGCGTATTCAATTTAGTTTGCGCCCACAAGAAATTTTTGTCATCAACATTAAATTTAGACACATATTTTTCTAATTTATTTTGTTCTATTGAAGCTTTTGATAAAAATTCATCATCTCTTAGGTTTGTAATTAACAGCCATTTTATATTAAAAAAATCAATATTTATAGTTTTTGATTTTGGTTCAGTAATTTGACTATTTACAAACTCTGCAATTTTTTCATAATCTACATTTTCTCTTTTAGCTAGATTAGATATAAATTGATAATAGTCTGAATAAGATATTTTATTGGTGTTTGTAAGACGTAGCAAGAAACTTTTATCAGCACTATTTTCTAGTTTAGAGATATAAAAATTGGCAGAGTCTAATTTATTTAAAATTATATATTCCTCAGCTTTATGGTAATCATTATGTGACTGAGAAATAAGTTGTAGAGAAAAAAATAAAAATAAAAATTTTAGAGGGAATTTCATAGCGTATTAATTTTTCTAAATTTAACTAAACATTCTTAAATAACTAATTATTAAGCACAAAAAAACGTTCAAACAAATGCTTGAACGTTTTTTTATTTTATAAAACTTAAATGATTAAGCTTCGAACGGAGTTATAGAAACATAAGATTTGTTGTTTCTTTTCTTTTGAAATTCTACAATTCCATCTACTCTTGCGTGTAAAGTATGATCTTTACCCATGTAAACGTTTTCTCCTGGATTGTGAGTAGTACCTCTTTGACGAACAATAATATTACCTGCAATTGCAGCTTGTCCTCCAAATATTTTTACTCCTAGTCGTTTCGATTCTGATTCTCTACCATTCTTCGAACTACCTACTCCTTTTTTATGTGCCATGATACTATGGTTTAAAATTGAAATTCTTATTTAGTTAAAGCTTCTATTAATTCTGCTTTCTTTAAAGAAGTATATCCTGAGATACCTTGCTCTTTAGCCGCAGCTTTTAATTCTGCAACAGTCATAGAACTATAATCTGTTGTAGCTTCCTCTTTTACTTCAGCTTTAGGAGCAGCTTCTTTTTTAGGAGCAGCTTCTTTTTTTGCCGATTTTTTAGCACCAGTAGCAGCAATAGATTCAATCTGAATCTCACTTAAATACTGTCTGTGTCCATTTTTCTTTCTGTAACCTTTTCTTCTTTTCTTTTTAAAGACGATTACTTTATCACCTTTAAGGTGAGTTAAGATTTGAGCTGTTACTGAAGCTCCTTCTATAGCTGGGGCGCCAATAGATACTTTTCCATTATCATCAAGTAAAAGAACGTTATCAAAAGTTACTTTTGATCCTTCTTCTCCTTGTAAACGATGAACGTATACCTTTTGGTCTTTTGCTACTTTAAACTGCTGCCCTGCTATCTCTACGATTGCGTACATACTATTTGTTTTGCGTTTTAATACTAATTGTAAGCACCTTATTACTTAAAATGCGGGTGCAAATATACATTTTTTCTGCAATCATACAAGGCTGATTTTAGAAATAAATTAATCTAAATCCTTAAAATGCTGCAACATTTAACCTTTTATTATGATGGATTCTTTTTATTTTTGATCCTTCTTTGTGTGTTGCCCATTTTGTATCACAATAAAGAAAAAAACATCAAATATTTTGTCAGTTATTAATTAAATAAGAATCAATGAAAAAAAGTATTTTATCTATTGCCTCTGCCATACTACTTACTTTAGCCTCAAACGCACAAAAAGTAGAATTTGAAGAGTACGATTTAAGTAACGGAATGCACGTAATTTTACATCAAGATACTTCTGCTCCCGTAGTTGTAACATCTGTAATGTATCATGTTGGTGCAAAAGATGAGCAACCAGGAAGAACAGGAATGGCGCATTTCTTTGAGCATTTATTGTTTGAAGGAACAGAAAATATCGCAAAAGGAGAATGGTTTAAAATTGTATCCTCTAATGGTGGAAGAAATAATGCTAATACCTCTGACGATAGAACTTATTATTATGAAATTTTTCCATCAAACAAATTAGAATTGGGACTTTGGATGGAATCTGAACGATTATTGCACCCTATTATTAAACAAGGTGGTGTGGATACACAGAACGAGGTTGTAAAAGAGGAAAAAAGATTGCGAGTAGATAATCAACCATATTCTCGTTTTTTAGAATATGTTAAATTAAACATGTTTAAAAAACATCCTTACAAAGGAACCACAATTGGTAAGATGGCTGATTTAGATGCAGCAACTTTAGAAGAGTTTTTGGCGTTTAACAAAAAATTCTATGTGCCAAATAATGCAACTCTGGTAGTTGCTGGTGATATTGATTTTACGACAGCGAAGAAAATGATTGAAGATTATTTTGGCCCTATTCCTAGAGGAGCAGATGTTATCAAGGATTTTCCAAAAGAAGAACCAATTACGGAAGCAATGTCAGCTAAAGGATATGATCCAAATATTCAAATTCCTGCAATTATGGCGGCTTACAGAACTCCTTCCATGAAAACAAAAGATTCAAGAATTTTAGATATGATTTCTACATATTTAAGTACAGGAAGAAGTTCTGTGTTGTACAAGAAATTAGTGGATGATAAAAAAATGGCCTTACAAGCAGGTGCAATTAACTTAAGTCAAGAAGATTATGGAACTTATATTTTGTATGGTTTACCTCAAGGTGAAACTAAATTAGAAGATATTATTAAAGAAGTTGATGAAGAAATTGTAAAAATGCAAACAGAATTAATTTCAGAAAGAAATTTTCAAAAATTACAAAATCAGTTTGAAAACAATTTTGTGAACTCAAATTCTAGTGTAGAAGGTATTGCAAATTCTTTAGCACGTTACAATGTCTTATATGGAGATACCAATTTAATCAATTCAGAAATTGAAATTTTTAGGTCAATCACAAGAGAAGACATTAAAGCTGTTGCAAACAAATATTTGAATCCTAATCAGCGATTAATTTTAGAATATTTACCAGAAGAAAAATAACATATAATCAGTCTTTGACTGATATCTAATAACAATATATAAATTATGAAAACAAAAATTTTATCATTATTAGTAATTTTTCTTTTATCTATTGCTACAAATGCACAAATAGACAGAAGTAAAATGCCAAAACCAGGGCCAGATCCTGTTGTTAAATTAGGTACTCCAAAAACTTTTACACTAAAAAACGGTTTAAAAGTAATTATGGTTGTAAATAATAAATTACCAAGAGCGTCAGCTAATCTAACAATAGATAATAAACCTTATTTTAAAGGTGAAATTTCTGGAGTTTCTGGAATGATGGGGAGTTTACTTGGTCGTGGAACAAGTAACATTAGTAAAGATAATTTTAATGAAAAAATAGATTTTTTAGGTGCTAATGTATCTTTTTTTAGCACAGGAGCTTTTGCATCTTCTTTAAAAAAATATTTCCCAGAAATTTTAGGATTAATGGCAGATGGTGTTATGAATTCTAAATTTACACAAGAGGAATTTGACAAAGAAGTTCAAATTACTTTAGATGGAATAAAATCTGATGAAAAGAATGTTACTTCAGCAGCTAGAAGAGTAGAAAACGTTTTAACGTATGGTAAAAATCACCCTTTGGGGGAATTCACATCAAAAGAAAGTGTTGAAAAAATTACCTTACAAGATGTAAAAAATAATTATGCTACTTACTACAAACCTAACAATGCTTATTTAGTTATTGAAGGAGATATTAATCCTAAAAAAATTAAAAAACTTGTAAAATCTTTATTTTCTGATTGGAAAAAAGGAGAGATTCCTGTGTATAATATGCCAGAAACACAAAATGTGGCAACTACAGAAATTGACTTTGTTAATATGGATAATGCTGTACAATCTGAAATAACAGTAATTAACAATATAGATTTAACTTTAGGTGACAAAGATTATTATGCAGCATTAATAGCAAATAATATTCTTGGCGGCGGCGGAACAGCGCGTTTGTTTATGAATCTAAGAGAAGATAAAGGCTATACATACGGTTCTTATTCTAGATTAAGTCAAAGTAGATATGCAGGTACTTTTAGAGCTACTGCAAGTGTTAGAAATGTTGTTACCGATAGTTCTGTTGTAGAGATACAAAAAGAAATAAATAAAATAAGGTATAAAAAGGTAACTGCAGAAGAATTAGCAAATTCTAAAGAAGAATATATAGGTGGTTTTGTAATGGATGTACAAAAACCAAGAACTGTTGCTAATTTCGCATTGAATATTGCTCGTTATAATTTGCCAAAAGATTTTTATGAAAATTATATAAAAAATATAAAAGCTGTTACTTTAGACGATGTTCAAAACGCGGCAATAAAATATTTTGAAGCAGATAAAGCTAGAATTATTATAACGGGTAAAGGTATTGATGTTTTAAATAATCTTGAAAAAACAGACTATGTAATTAAATATTTTGATAAAGAAGGAAACCCAACTGAAAAGCCAGAAATGACTTTACCAATCCCAGAAGGTATAACTGCTGAAACTGTTATTGATAAATATGTTGATGCAATTGGTGGTAAAGAAAAAGTAGCGACTGTAACTTCTGTAATGATGACCTCTACTGCAAAAGTACAAGGTATAGAAGTCACTTCTGTAGATAAGATGGCTGCACCAAACAAAATGTCGAAAGTTATTTCTGGTATGGGCCAAGTTTTTCAAAAAGTAATTTTTGATGGGGAAAGTGGTTATCAAGAAGCTAGAGGGCAAAAAATGAACATGACTGCAGATCAAATAAAAGAGATAAAAGCTTCTTCTTTGCCTTTTGTAGATATGAATTACAAAACAGGGAAATTAGACCGAATAGAACCAATTGAAGGTGTTAATTATTATGTGATAAAAAGTGGAGAAACAGAGATTTTTTACGATACCAAAACTGGTTTAAAATATCAAGAAGTTAAAACCATGAAAGGACCAAATGGTGATGTTAGAATGCCTACTATCTTTGGCGACTATAAAGAAGTAAACGGAATTTTATTTCCTTATGCCATCGCACAAAAAATGGGGCCAATGGATTTAAACTTTGTAATAAAAGAAATTAAAATAAATGAAGGGGTTTCTGACACTGATTTTAAATAAAATTTCTAATCAATACATTTTAAAGAGCCAAGATTTAATTCTTGGCTTTTTTATTTTGATTTATTTACCAAATAGACCCCAGATAAAATAATTAACCCCCCTATAACTTGAACAAGCTGCAAAGATTCACCGTCTAAAAATCCCCAAAAAATTGCCACAATAGGAATTAAATAAGTAACCGAAGAAGAAAATATAGGTGTTGAAATCTGTACCAACTTATTATAAATAGTTTTTGCAATACCTGTGCCCACAACTGAAAGAATTATAATATAACCCAAAGAACTTGTACCAGTTTCATCCATTTTAAATTCAGTAAAGAAATCTGTACAAGCTAAAACAATAATTGCTGGTATTAATAACAAAACAAAATTTCCTGTTACAATGGCAAGCGCATCTAAATCTGACAAGTTTTTCTTTATCATATTTGCGTTCAACGCATATCCCATACTTGCTATAATAATTAATAAAGCAAACCAATAATTCTGATTTGGATTTACGGCTGCTCCTTTTAAAATCAAAACTAAAGTACCTCCTAAACCAATAAAAATTCCTAATAATTGTGATTTTTTAAATGTAAACCCAAACAATAATGCTCCAATAATTAAAGTATTAAAAGGCGTAAAAGAATTTAAAATAGAAACAATTGCACTGTCTATATTTTCAATAGCAAATGCAAATAAAAATCCTGGTATAAAGGTTCCTGCTATTGCAGTATAAACAATATAAAGCCAATGTTTTTTCTTTATTTTTTTAAGTGATTTAAAACCAACCATCAATAAAAATAGTGCCGAAAAAATCATTCGTAAAGCACCTAATTGAATAGGAGTTACCCCTAAAAGTGCTTTTTTCATCAAAATAAAAGAACTCCCCCAAACCAAAGAAAGTATAATTAAAAAAAGCCATTTTCTTTGTTGATTGTTCATAAAAATATTTTAACCAATACAAAAGTCTCACAATTATTTAGATACTATTAACTTTATTGATAAATTTGCACCATAACTAAATAACAATAAACAATGAAACTTAAAAATATAATATACAGTGTAGCAATTGCTTGTTTTGTTTTAGTTGGATGTAAATCTGAAGCAAAAAAAGAAGTAGTTAAAGAAAATGTAGCGTTAGCCATATCTGGAATGACTTGCGAAATTGGTTGTGCAAAAACAATTCAATCTAAATTATTAAAAAAGGAAGGGGTTTTACAGGCAAAAGTTATTTTTAATGATAGCATTGCAAATATAGAGTTTGATGCAAATACAACTTCTAAAAAAGACTTAATTGCTTTTGTTGACGGAATTGCCGGAGGGGATTTGTATAAAGCTTCTGAAAACGAAAAATAACTTTATTATAGATTTCAATAAAAAAGCAGGCTTATAGCCTGCTTTTTTATTTGATATTTTAAATTTTATCTAAAAACTATATCCTGTCCAAGCAAATACTGAATTATCAGCACCACCTGAAGTACCCACAGAAGTTGAAATAGTTGCTCCTCCTGAAGTTGTATTTTTATTATCAGTTACATCTAAACCGTTTGCAGAATTACCAACAGCTATAACAGAAGTGTTATCATTCGCATCAGTTTTACCATCTTTTAAATCAACAAAATCAGAATAAGTTGCTCCAGAACCTAATGCAATATATGCGTTTGTAATTGTTGCAGTTGCACCTCTTCTTACTTTTATTGCATCAGCCATATCAACAGTGTCACCATTATTTATAATGGTTAATCCATTTACAGTAAATACAGATTGATCAATATCGGTTGGTGTATTACCATCTAAATTTCCATCAGCTTCAATACCTCTTGGATCAGAAGTTACAGCAGTAAAATTAGCTTCTCTAACGCCATATAAGTTGGTACAAGTTCCTGTATAACCTTGCGTAAAATCGAACATATCATCTTTAGCATTTACCACTAAAATATTTGTTGCGTTTACAGAACCTCCAAAAAATTCGATTGCATCATCATCTCCGTTTAAAATAGCGATATTAGAAATTGTTGTACCAGAACCAACACCATTTAAAGTTAAGCCATTGTGTTCTGCTTCATCATCAATTCTTGCACCTGTATACTCAATTTTTACATAATTTAAAATTCCAGAATTATCAGTAGCATCATCACCACCAAAGAAAATAGAGTTTTTTACCTCTGTTGCAGCATTACTGCTTGCAGCAGCTTGTCTGCTTAAAGGCGCTTTACCATTCATAATAATTCCACCCCAATCACCCGCTTTAGGAAGAGAAGAGTTAGACGTAAATAAAATTGGTTTATCAGCTGTACCATCAGCAATAATTTTTCCTCCTTTTTCTACTAGAATATAAACATCTGTACCTCCAGCCAACGCATTAATTCTTGCTCCAGCTTCTATAGTTAGGGTTGCGCCATCTTTTACTAAAAGTGCTCCTGTTAAATTATGAGCAACACTAGCATCTAATATTAAATCTTCTGTTAAGTTACCCGCTAAATTTTGAGGCGTAACTGTACCTCCATTATTGCCTCCTGAGTTTTCATCATCATTATCTAATGAACAACTCGTAAAGATTAATACAGAAATCGATAAAATTGATAAAATTACTTTTTTCATTTTTTTAGTTTTTTAGTTTTTGTTTTTTTTTACCATTGCAAATTTGCAATGTTGTTGTTTTTTTTGTGTTTTTTTTTCTTTAAAGAATTGTTATTAAAAACAGTATATATTTAAAACTCGTAAGAGAACCCTAAACTTAAGTTAACACCCTTTTTATAATTACTTAACACTATATTGTTTGCACTTGTAGAACTATCTCTACTTAATTGAAAATCTGGGTTTATAATATTTGTTGCTTTTAATTTAAAGCTATATTTCTTTCCTATTCTTAATGAAGAAACTAAATCTAAAGTTGGAATTCCTTTTTCAATAATATTTTCAAAACCTCTTGTACCAATAGAATAAACTCTATCAGAAAAATAGTTAAACACTAAAGATGTTGTGAATTCGTTTTCTTGATATTTCTTCTTAAAAGTTACATCTGCATTCATTAAAAATGGGGTTGCTCCTTCTAATTGACTTGACGATTGTTGAAATTGAGCAATAGAATTTGAATCTAAATTAACTTTAGAGAATAAAACTGATGCATTTAAACCTGCATTTAAAGCAAATTCATTTTCTACGGCATCATCACTTTTCATAATATTTTTGCGGGCTTCAATTTCAAAACCTAAAATTGATGCATCATCTCCAACATTTAAATAGGTAAGTGTATTTCCTCCAGAAGGAATTTCACTTCTTGCAATTGGGTTTTGTATGTATTTGTAAAAACCAGTTAAAGAAACTAATTCGCTCGAAGAGAAGTAATATTCATATTTGGTATCAAAATTGTAGTTTTCAGACGGTTTTAAATCTGGATTACCTTGTGATGAAAAATTTACATCTTGGTATTTAAATGGGGCAGTTTCCTTAAATTGAGGAAATGTATAGGTTTGACTAGCCGCAATTCTAAAAATACTATTTTCATTAAAATTATATTTTAAATTGATACTTGGTAACACATAACTTCTGTCTATTTCTGATGGCCCATCTTCGCTACTTTTTGCAATATTGGTATCGTAAGTAACTCTTTGATTATTTCTTTCAAATTTTAATCCTCCAGAAAGAATTAAATTTTCATTAAACTGATATACCAAGTTGGTGAAAACTCCAGAAATTAATCTTTTACCTCTATATGTAAAAGGATCAAAAACACGTACGTTTCTACCTCTACCTGTTTCCATTACAAAAACATTGGTATCTATAGAATTTTGATTAAAAACAGCATCAGGATTGTCTATTTCTATTGGAAATCTTCCTTGAAAACCATGATTGAAAATAGTAGCTGCAAACAAACGCTCTGTATATCTATAATCTGCGCCAAAATCTATAATACTTTTATCGTCTTCATCATCTTTTAACTTATATGTTAGTTTTGCTTTAGCAGCATAATCATTTTCTTGTAATTTAGAGAAAAAACGTTCATTAGAACCTGCAGAACTAGGGTCAGGACTATAAAAATCATCTCTTAAAAGGTAATTATTTGTTCTTCTGTCTGGTTCATTACCTCTAATAAAGTTTAAAGAACCTTTTGCTTCTGCATTTAATCTCTCAGAAATTTTATACGTTCCCAAAAGCTGATTTACATATAACTCGTTATTATTGGTTTGTTGTCTTCTTTGAAAAGCTAAATCCACAACACCATTTACATCGTCTTGTGCATCATCTTTACCAAAATAGTCTCCAATAGATTGTTTATTGTTATGAATAAATAAATGATTGTAAGCAATGGTATAATCTTCTGTTTTAAATTTTATATTCCCCATTAATAATTGAGAAACATTAAAATTATATTTAGAAAAGTCTTGATCTTTAAAAGGGGCTACGCTACCATCTGTGGTATTTTGTTTAATGTTACCTTCTAGGTAATTATATTTTGCATCGTAGCTACCCACAACAAAAAAGCTTAAAGTATTTTCTTCTCCAACATCATATTTTCTTCCATATTTAAAAGAAAAACTTTTGTCTAATTGAAAATCTTGCGATTGTGGTTTAAATGAATTTGCAAAAGAATAAGTATTTAAGTCTGTTATGTTATGATTCAATTTTTGTGTTCCAAATCTATTTGTACCATCAATGGTCAAAAATTCCTTGCTAACCGTTTGTGTATTTAAGCCCACAGAGAGTCCTACGTTAGCTTCTCTTCTTTTAATCACTTCTTTAGAAACAATATCAATATTTGCACCACCAACATCGCCATTTAAATCTGATGTGAATACTTTATTAACCCCTATGTTTTTAATAACACTCGTATCAAAAAAGTCTAAGGAAATATTTTTATATTCTGGATCTTCTGAGGGTAAAGGCAAACCATTCATGGTAGTTGCGTTGTAACGATCTCCTAAACCTCTTACAATAACATTTTTTGCTCCTTTAGAAACTCCTGCTGTTTTTGCAACAGCACCTGCTGCGTCAGAAACTCCCTTTGTGGCTAATTCTTGCGCTCCAATAGTTGTTTTTATAGAAACCGCTTTCTTTGACTCCAAAATTAAAGCACTTGTACTTTCCTTACTTGTTGTTGACTTAACAACAACTTCATCTAAAGCAACGCCTTCTTCTGCAGACATTAACTGATTTATTGTAAGGGTTTCTCCTGCCTTAATTGTGAATGATTTTTCAACACTTTTATAACCTAAGAAACTAAATTCAACTGTGTGAGTACCAACAGGTACTTGAATACTGTATTTACCGTCAAAATCTGTAGTTGTACCAATTGTAGTACCTTTTATTAGTACGTTTGCAAATGGTAATGATTCATTGTTTGCTTCTTTATCTGTTAATAAACCTGTTAATTTACCTTTGTCTTGAGCATTCATAAACTGACAGAAAGCCAACAAAGTAATCAATAAAAAATTTTTCATTTTAAGTATTTTATTTACTAGTGCAAAAGTCTAGTTATTTTGTAAAGTCTATGTTAGTTTTAAATTATGCTTTAGTTAAAAACCTGTTAACTAAATGTTATCTAAACTCAATAGAAAAAATCCTTTATAAAAACCCTTAACTTGCTGTTTATATGAATTAAAATGATATTTTTACAATCTTATTTGGGTTAAAATTTCATAACATTAAGATAACATTATCATTATGTTGTGTTTTTAACTTTGTGCTTTTAAAATGAATACCAAAAAATGGGAGATCCTTATATTTTAATGCTTGTGGCTTTGGCTGTCTTAGCCATTGTTGATTTAGTTGTAGGTGTTAGTAATGATGCAGTTAACTTCTTAAATTCGGCTATTGGGTCTAAAGCTATTTCTGTTAGAAATATCATGATTATTGCAAGTGTTGGCGTGTTTTTTGGGGCAGTTACCTCTAGTGGAATGATGGAAGTTGCTCGTAAAGGAATCTTTAATCCTAGTATGTTTGTTTTTCAGGATGTTATGTACATCTTTATGGCTGTTATGATTACTGACATTTTATTGTTGGATGTTTTTAATTCACTTGGAATGCCAACCTCTACAACTGTTTCTATTGTTTTTGAACTATTAGGTTCGGCAGTTGTCATTGCATTGATAAAAATCACCCAAAATGATGCAGAGAGTTTTTCTGCCATTTGGAGTTACATCAACTACGATACTGCCTCTGATATTATACTAGGAATTTTACTCTCTGTAATTGTAGCTTTTACTGTGGGTGCAATTGTGCAATATTTTTCCAGACTTATCTATTCCTTCAACTTTGAAAATAGACCAGATTATATTAATTCTTTATTTGGTGGGTTTGCAATTACTTCTATCACTTATTTTATCATCATAAAGGGTCTAAAAGGCACTCAGTTTTATTCGAGTTTAAAGGGAATACTTGAAGGAAATACCTTTGAAATTATAGCTATTAGTTTTGTAGTTTGGACATTAATCTCCCACTTAATTCGCAAATTTTTTAAAGTTAATATTTTAGTTTTAATAATTGGAGTTGGTACATTTTCTTTGGCAATGGCTTTTGCTGGTAATGATTTAGTGAATTTTATAGGTGTGCCTATTGCTGCATTAAATTCTTATGAAGCCTGGAGTGTTTCTGGTATAAATCCAGAATTATTTTCTATGGGAAGTTTAGCAAAAAAAGTACCTTCTAATATTTGGCTCTTGTTATTGGCTGGAGCAATTATGGTAGTTACACTATGGACATCATCCAAAGCAAAATCTGTAATAGAAACTGGAATTAATTTATCCAGACAAGGGGAAGGTCATGAAAAATTTCAACCCAACAATGTTTCTCGAGTTGTTGTGCGTTTTTCTATGTTTTTAAATTCTGGTATCAACTATATAATACCTTCTAAAACAAAAAATTATATCAATTCTAAATTTGAAAAACCTGTAGTAAAATTACCAAAAGACAAGACTTTTGAAATGCCAGCCTTTGATTTGGTAAGGGCTTCTGTAAACCTAATAATGGCTAGTATTTTAATTTCTATTGCAACATCTATGAAGTTGCCTTTATCTACCACTTATGTTACTTTTATGGTAGCTATGGGTACTTCTTTGGCTGACAGAGCTTGGGGCCGTGAAAGTGCTGTATATAGAGTTGCTGGAGTATTGAATGTAATTGGAGGATGGTTTCTGACTGCAATTGTGGCTTTTATTGCTGCTGGAATTGTGGCTTATTTAATCAATTTACACATTTCTTTTATTCCAATTCTATTGATTTTAGTAGCTTTTTTAATCACTAAAAACTCTATTGCTCATAGAAAAAAATCACAAGAAGTAAAAAGAAAAACACACATAGAAAGATCTGAACTAATTACCATTAACGGTGTAATAGAAGAAAGTGCTGATCATATTTCTGGAGTGGCTAGCAGAATTAATAAGCTTTACACAAATGTTGTGAATGATTTGGCTAATCATGATTTAAACAAACTACGTAAAACTGATAAACACGTAGAAAAATTAAATAATGAAATTGATGATCTTAAAGATAATGTTTTCTATTTTATAAAATCTTTGGATGAAACATCTGTACAAGCCAGCAAGTTTTATATTATGGTTTTGGGTTATTTGCAAGACGCAGCTCAATCTATAAGCTATATCTCCAGAGCGAGTTTTAAACATGTAAATAACAATCACAAAAACTTAAAAAAGGGGCAATTAAAAGACTTGAAAGAAATAAATAATCAACTTTCTGACATACTGAATAATGTGAGTAGTATTTTTGAGACTAGAGGTTTTGATGACTTAAATCCACTTTTAATTGAGAAACGAAACTTATTAAATAATGTTTCATCTTCAGTAGAAAAACAAGTGGCAAGAATTAGAACTGATGAAACAAGTCCTAAAAATTCTACCTTATATTTCAGTGTTTTATTAGAAACTAAGGATTTGTTGAAAGCATTAATGAGTTTGTTAGAAACTTACCAAGAATTTCATTTGAGCACTAAAACAGTAAAATAAGTAGTATTTTACTTTAGTTAAACAAAAACCATAACTTAATTGTTATGGTTTTTTTATTAAAACCAAAAACCTAAATTAAAAAGCCAAAAGCTCTGATTATTATCTGGAGACCAACTGTATTTTATTTCAATTGGTCCTATGATACTATCATAACTATACCCCAAAGCATAACCGGATTTTGTGTCTTTAAAAATATCGATATCTTTAAAAACATTACCATCTAAACGCGCATAATTGGCAATAAAACTTGCATAATGCTTTTCTAAAAAAGCATATCTAAATAAGAATTCAGATTTTAAAAATGAACGGTCAGATAATTCTGCAAATTCATACCCATATAAAGAAATAAAAGTATTGATATAATTTTGGTTATAACCTCCCAAATAAAAATCAAATATGGTAGTTTCATCATTATTTATGGTAAATCCAGCTTCATTGGTGTTTTGAAAAGTAAGTTTATCCCAAAAAGTTACAGCAAAACCTAAAGTACCTTTAGTTTGTATAAAACTATTAAAATTATTATTTAAGTCTGTTGAATTTACATACCATTTGAAATTTAAATCTGCAAAATAGCCTTTAGTTACAAAATACTTTTTATCATAGGTATCTAGTTTTAAATAACCCAAAAGATTAAAATAATCGCTATTATCTATAATTATTCCTTCATTATTAATAGTTACAGTTTCTGTACTTGCCTTTATATGTTTATGCTCTGCACCAAGACCTAAAGCAAACCTTCTATCAAAAGTAGTTTGCACAAAAATTTGGTTGGATATATCTGTATATTTTAGATTAATTGTGTTGATATCTCTAAATTGAGATGCCACAGGATTAAATTTAGAGTTTGCTCTAAAGTGATTGTATCTAGATCTAAAACCATAACTTATATAAAATCCATTATCTACAAAATAGTTTAAATTATATCTTAGATTATCCCCTAAAATAATATCTAAAGAGAGTAAATCGTTATTTTTTAATAGATGTTTTTGGCTATAATTTACCAATACTCCAGACTTGTACAGTAAATCGTAATGTGCTCCTATACTTAAGGCTGCATTTTCTTTTGATTCCTTTAAAATAAAATTTAAATGATACGATTTGTCCTCTTGTTTTTTAAAGGTATACGCTATTTTTTCATAATTGTTAGTTGCTGACAATAGATTGATTTTTTGAGTAATTTCAGATCTAGAAATACTATCGCCTTCCTTTATATTCAATTTACCTAACACAAAACCTCTTGTATAATTCTTATTGCCGTTTAATTTTATCTTAGAAATAAATCTTTTATCTCTGTTCTTTAATTCAATTCTTTTTTTAGTTCTTTTTACTATCTGTTTTGCTGCAATTTCTTTAAAAATTTGACGGAATTCTTTCGCTTTATCATCACCTTTTTTCAAGATATCCTCTTTCTTATCAAAATCTACAACGTTAAATTCAAAAATATCTGGGTGTATGTAAACGTCTAACTTTTCTTTTTCGCCACTACTTCTATCATACATTTTATAATTAAGTATTTGGTTTAAAATGCTAATAGCCGAATTTAATTTTTCCCTGTCAAACAACTTACCCTCAACATCTACACCAATTAAAATGTCAATCCCTTTCGATTTCATTATGGTTACAGGGAAATTATTAACAATTCCACCATCAACCAACATTTTACCATTTAAAGTTACCGGATTTAGTAATGTGGGAAAGGAACCACTCGCTCTTAAAGCCATAGGTAAAGAACCTTTTTCTAATAAAATCTCATCTCCATTTTCCACATCTGTAGCAATACAGAAAAATGGAATAGGCAATTTTGAAAAATCATCAATATTTTCTGCAGTATCCAGCAACTCGTAAAGTAAGTTTAAAACACTTTGCCCTTTAGAAATACCTTTAGGCAAACCTATTACACCATTTTTTACAGGTAATGTTAACTTGGTAGCCTCACCAAATTCTTTTTCAAAAAAAGGAGCTGTGCTTCTAGGTAATTTATCTCTTAAAATATTTACAAAATCAGTTTTTTTAGCAATATCTTCTATTTCTAAACCAGAAAAACCTACAGCATATAAACCACCAATAACAGCTCCCATGCTTGTACCAGCAATGTAATCTAATTGAATTCCAGCTTTATCAATTTCTTTTAAAACAGCAATATGTGCAAAACCCTTTGCACCTCCTCCACTTAATACTAAACCTACTTTTGGTTGTTTTTGTTGCGCCAATATTAAAAATGGAAAAACAATACATAAAAGAAAGAATTTAGTTTTCATCTTTTTTATTAGGCTGATAGAATTGATATACTTTTAAAGCTCTTGCGTTTCCAATTAACTCCTTTAAATCGTTAAAAGAAGCTTCTTTGACTCGTTTTGCTGATTTAAATTTACGTAATAAAGTTGTAATAGTCTGTTTCCCTATATCAGGAATTTGTTCTAATTCAGATTGTATAGCACTTTTACTTCGCTTATTTCTGTGAAATGTAATTCCAAATCTGTGGGCTTCATTTCTCAAATATTGTGTAATTTTAAGCGTCTCAGACTTTTTATCTAAATATAAAGGGATAGGATCGTCTGGATAATAAATCTCCTCCAAACGTTTGGCAATACCAATTATTGCAATTCTGCCTCGTAAGCCTAAAATATCTAAACTTTTTAATGCTGACGATAACTGTCCTTTTCCTCCATCAACAATAATTAGTTGAGGTAAAGGTGCTTCTTCTGCCAATAGGCGTTTGTATCTTCTAAAAACTACTTCTTCCATAGAGGCAAAATCATCTGGACCTTCTACAGTTTTTATATTGTAGTGTCTGTATTCTTTTTTACTAGGTTTTCCGTTTCTAAAAACCACACAAGCTGCAACAGGGTTTGTACCTTGTATGTTAGAATTATCAAAACATTCTATATGCCTTGGCTCTTCTGCTAAACGCAAATCTTTTTTCATTTGCGCCATAATTCTATTTACGTGCCTATCTGGATCTACAATTTTAATTTGCTTAAACTGTTCTTGCCTATAATATTTTGCATTTCTTTCAGAAAGTTCTACAATTCGTTTTTTGTCACCTAACTTTGGAATGGTAACTTTTAAGTTTTCACCAATATCAACAGAAAAAGGGACATAAATTTCTGGTGATTGAGAACTAAAACGCTGTCTGATTTCAATAATAAAAAGTTCTAACAACTCTTTATCTGTTTCTTCAAGTTTTTTCTTGATATCTGTTGTATGAGATTGAATAATTGACCCATTAGATATTTTCAAAAAATTTGCATATCCATGTGATTCATCAGAAATAATAGAAAAGACATCTACGTTATTAATCGACGGATTTACAACTGTACTTTTTGCTTGATAATTACTTAATCTTACTAATTTTTCTTTAATTTTTTGAGCCTTTTCAAACTCCATTTTTTCAGAAAAACTCATCATTAAAGCACTTAAGCTATCTAAACTTTCTTTAAAATTGCCTTTAATAATACTTTTAATTTCTTTAATTGCATTATTATAATGTGTTTCTGTTTCCAAAGATTCACAAGGTCCTAAACAATTGCCTAAATGATATTCCAAACAGACTTTGTACTTTCCTGTATTCACTTTTTCTGCACTCAAATCATATTTACAAGTTCTTATGGTATACAACTCCTTTATTAAATCTAGTAAAGTTCTTACTGTTTTTACAGAAGTATATGGGCCAAAATACTCAGAACCATCTTTTATAACTCTTCGTGTTAAAAAAATTCTTGGAAAACGTTCTTTTTTAATGCACAACCAAGGATAACTTTTATCATCTTTTAACAATACATTATAGCGTGGTTTGTATTTTTTTATAAGATTATTCTCCAATAAAAGTGCATCTGTTTCTGTATTTACAACAATATGCTTTATACGTACAATTTTCTTAACTAAAACTCGAGTTTTACCACTATTATGATTTTTAGTGAAGTAAGAAGTAACTCTTTTCTTTAAATTTTTTGCTTTACCCACGTAAATAATAGTATCCTGTTTATCAAAATATTGATAAACTCCTGGAGCAGTTGGTAATGTCTTTAATTGAAGTTCTAGAGAAGT
>CAJWAC010000005.1 GCA_913020555.1 uncultured Polaribacter sp.
GAACCATCTCGATACAAGCCTTGGGCTTGCTAGGGTCAGCATTGCCGCCTTTATTTCCAAATGACAAGCCTGCTGATGTATTGATTGCTCCAATTTTCATGTGGCTAGTTCTTAATGTTTTAATCCATTACTATATTCAAGGTGCTGGTTTTTTTATCATTCCTGTTTTTGCTGCGTTGTTAATTTTAGCAATGAGTGTTTTTATGAATTTAGAAACAAAAGCAAAACCGATTGTGTTCACAATTGTGTCGATACCCACTATGTACATTTTTGCCCCAATGGTTAAAATGTTTCCTGTTGGTTTAGGCTTAAAAAGTTTGTTTATTTCCGCCATTTTTATTGTGTTAATTTTTGTGCTAATAACCCCTATTTTCTTTCAACCAAAAAGTAGAAAAAGACTCACAAAAATTATTGGTTTTGCAACCGTCGTTGTCTTTTTTATTGCGACAAAAAACAGTGGATTTTCTATAGATAAAAAGAAACCTAATAGTATTGTTTACATAGAAAATTATGATAATAAATCTGCTTATTTTGGAACATATAACACCACTTTAGATGAGTATACAAAACAAGTTTTTGATGACACTGCACTTAAAGGAAGTCTTTCTTCTGCAGAAACGAAAAGTAAGTACAATACCCGTTTTACATACCATAAAAAAACGCCTTTTAAAAGCATAGAAACGGCAACAGTTTCAATTAAAAAAGACACACTAATTGGAGAACAAAGACACATTAATCTTACCGTTACTCCCCAAAGAAAAGTGAACAAAATAGAATTTGTTACCAAAGATTCTTTGTCTTTAAGTCAATTTAAAGTGAACGGTGTTCTGGTTCATAAACACAAACCTCATACGGTTAAAAAAGGAAGCTTTTTAGTATATCATTTAGGAAACCAGGATAAGGAAATCTCTTTATCTTTTAGGGTGAATAAAAATGATGTATTGGATCTAACTTTTAATGAAATCTCCTATGATTTGTTAAGCAATAAAAACTTTTCATTGCAGCCAAGATCAGAAGCAATGATGCCCATGCCTTTTGTGACCAATGATGCAATAATACTAACTAAAAGAATAAATTTATGATCGCATAAAAACAGTCTAATTTATTCAGCATTGTTTTTTAAAATTTCATTACTTGATTTCAGATACACGTAGGGTGTTTACCATTCCTTTGGCCTCAACAGGCATAGAGGTTAGGTTAATCATTAGGTCTCCATTAGTAACAAAACCTTTTTCTTTCGCTATTTTATTGATGTCTACCACAGTATCATCTGTACTTAGGTTTTTATCATAATAAAATGCTCGAACACCCCAAAGAAGATTTAATTTCCCAAGAATTCTTCTTTCTGATGAAAATGCCAATACATGTGATTTTGGTCTCCATGCAGAGATTTGAAAAGCGGTATAACCACTATTTGTTAAGGTAGAAATTGCTGCTGCCTCAGTATCATTTGCCATTAAAGCGGCATGATAACAAATTGATTTCGTAACAAACCTATTGGTTCTAACATGTGGTGGTGTTTGTGGTACTTTAATTAAAGGCGAATTCTCTACACTTTTAATAATTTCAGTCATTTTTTGAATCACTTTTATCGGATGTTTTCCTACTGAAGTTTCTCCTGAAAGCATTACAGCATCTGAACCATCCATAATAGAATTCGCAACATCATTCACTTCTGCTCTGGTTGGCACAGAATTATCAATCATGGTTTCCATCATTTGCGTAGCAATAATTACAGGAATCCTTGCTTTTTTTGCTCTTCTAACTAACATTTTCTGAATCAGAGGAACTTCTTGCATTGGTATTTCAACACCCAAATCTCCACGGGCAACCATTAGGCCGTCACAATAAGGGATTAATGCATCTATATTATCTACCGCTTCTGGCTTTTCTATTTTAGCAATTACAGGAACCCTATACTCTGAGTGTTGTGCTATTAAATCTCTTAGCATTCTTAAATCTTCTGGCGTTCTAACAAAAGAAAGTGCCATCCAATCTACATCTAAACTTAAAGCAAAAATTGCATCTTCTTTGTCTTTTACAGTTAATGCAGGTAGAGAAATTGCAGTATTTGGTAAGTTGACCCCTTTTTTAGATTTTAATTCTCCTCCAACAATAACTTTAGTAACTACTTCCGTTTTTTTGTCAGTAGAAACTACTTCAAAACATAACTTCCCATCATCCACCAAAATCTGTTCTCCAACCTTTACATCTTTAGGGAACCGTCCGTAGGTCATAAATGCTCTTTCTTGGTCTCCAATATATTGTTCTGTAGTAAATGTAAACGTAGCTCCGTCTTCTAAAGTTACTCCATCTTCCATAACTCCAACACGAAGTTTAGGCCCTTGCAAGTCTGCTAAAATTGCAACATTATAACCTTGCTCTTTATTAATTTCTCTGATGGTTTTTACTTTAACCTTTACATCTTCGTAATCTGCATGAGAGAAATTTATTCTAAAAACATTAACTCCCGATCTAGCTAATTCAGTTAAAATTTCTTTGGTATCTGTTGCCGGTCCTAGGGTAGCTATAATTTTTGTTTTTTTGTTATTTGGCATTTTTAAAATATTAAAAAGTCTTTCGACTTTAGGCTGTTTTTATCTATTTGATAAGAAGTAATTATTTGGTTTACTTCTTTAATTTTTTGAATCGTTTTTGTAAAAAGTTGATAGTCTATATCACCAGAAATTTTAATAAAAAAGTCAATATTTTTCTTTTCAGGAATTAAGTACGTTTTTGTCTCTGTATATAATGGTAATCCATTAGAAATAGTTCCGTTTTCTTCTTTGATACTGTTAGAAATTAAGAACCAATCAAAATCATACTCAACATTTGTATATTCATAAATAGAAAAAGATGCGTTATTCTTTTTGTCCTCAAAATCTAAATTAAAATCTGATTTTCTAAAACTTATTTTTAATTGTTGATTTAATAAATAAGCTAATTTATAGTCTTCTAAAGTAGTATGAATACCTATTAGAGAATATTCTTCTTGGCAGAAATCTTCTAAACATAAAGAATGAACTTGCATAAATATTTAACGAATTTAAAGTACATATAGTCTCACAAAATTACAACTTTGTTTATGAAGTTAAGGTTAAATTTAACGAAAACGATATAGTCTTAACTGTTTGAAATTTGATTTTGAAAAGTGTAATAGACTCTTTTTGATGCTTGCTCTTCTGCTTTCTTCTTTGAAGTAGCTCTCCCTTTAGCTACTAGCTCTCCATCTATACTAATTTTTACACTAAAGTGTTTAATCGTTTCATTTCCAGAATCTTCATAGGTGTCAAAAGAATACTTCTTCTTTTGTTTCTGGCACCATTCTATAATTAAACCTTTATAACTAGTAATTTTACCTTCTAATTTCTCAATATCTACGTATGGTACAATTACTTTTGAATAAATAAATTTTTGAGCAAAATCGTAGCCTTTATCTAAATAGATAGCACCAACTAAAGCTTCAAAAATATTTCCATGAATATTATCTCCTACATTAGTTTGGTCTACATTACTTTTAACGAAGCGTATTAGTCCTAAATCTTTTCCTAATTCGTTTAGGTGTTCTCTACTTACAATTTTAGACCTCATTTGAGTTAGGTACCCCTCGGATCCTTTTGGAACTTTTTTATATAAATAAGATGCAATTACAGATCCTAAAATAGAATCACCTAAAAATTCCAATCGTTCATAGTTGATAGGAATTCCGTTTTTGTCTGTCATTTGAACAGATCTATGTGTAAAAGCTTTTTTGTATTTATTAATTTTTTTTGGAGAAAAATCAAGAAGTTTTTTTAATTCGTTATATAGTTCTGCATCTTCATCAGAATGCGGTTGAACTATTTTTCGAATGAAACTCATAAATTACTCATCTAACTTCTTAAATGCAACGCATGCATTGTGTCCTCCAAAACCAAAAGTATTACTCATTGCTACTTTAATATCTCTTTTCTGAGCCTTATTAAGTGTAAGGTTTAATTCTGGATTAATATTTTCATCAACTGTAGAGTGATTTATAGTTGGTGGCACTGTACCATGTTTTATTGCTAAAATTGATGCAATAGATTCTATAGCACCGGCAGCACCTAATAAATGACCTGTCATTGACTTTGTAGAATTGATGTTGATATTTTTAGCATGATCACCAAAAACTGCAGAAATAGCTTTTAGTTCTGCAACATCTCCAAGTGGTGTAGAAGTACCATGTGTATTTATGTGGTCTACATCCTCTGGTTTTATACCGGAGTTTTCTAAACAATTTTTCATTACAGCTATTACTCCAATTCCTTCTGGATGTGGGGCTGTAATATGATAAGCATCTGAAGACATTCCACCTCCAATTACTTCTGCATAAATTTTAGCACCTCTTGCTTTAGCGTGTTCGTATTCTTCTAGAACGATGGCACCTGCTCCTTCTCCTAAAACAAACCCCTCTCTTGAGGCATCAAAAGGTCTTGAAGCTGTTTCTGGGCTATCATTTCTTGTTGATAAAGCTTGCATAGAACTAAAACCTCCAACTCCTGCAATTGCAATTGCAGCTTCACTACCACCTGTAACAATAACATCACAATGTCCTAAACGAATATAGTTTAGCGCGTCTATCATAGCGTTTGCTGATGATGCACATGCCGAGACTGTTGTATAATTTGGTCCCATAAATCCATTTTTAATAGAAATATGACCCGGCGCAATATCTGCAATCATTTTTGGAATAAAGAAAGGGTTAAATTTTGGAGTCCCGTCTCCTTTGGCGTATTCTAACATTTCATTCTGAAAAGTTTCTAAACCGCCAATTCCTGCTCCCCAAATAACCCCTACTCGTAGTTTGTTTATAGTTTCTAAATCTAAATTCGCATCTGCAATTGCTTCATCTGAAGCGACAATTGCAAACTGCGTAAATTTATCCATTCTACGAGATTCTTTCCTGTGAATAAAATCATTCACATTAAAGTTTTTAACTTCACATGCAAAACGAGTTTTGGACTTGGAAGCGTCATAATGCGTAATAGGTGCAGCTCCGCTAACTCCGTTAACTAAAGACTTCCAATATTCTTCAACATTATTTCCTATGGGCGTTAATGCTCCAAGTCCAGTGACTACAACTCGTTTTAATTGCATATAAAATTATTTACTTTTTTGCTGCTTCAATATAGCTAACTGCTTGACCAACCGTACCTATGTTTTCGGCTTGATCGTCTGGAATTTGAATATCGAATTCTTTTTCGAACTCCATAATTAACTCAACAGTATCTAAAGAATCTGCTCCTAAATCATTTGTGAAGCTAGCTTCTGTTGTTACTTCATTATCGTCTACTCCTAATTTGTCTACGATAATAGCTTTTACTCTTGATGCAATGTCTGACATAATTTTTCTGTTTTTAAAATTTAAATCGGCGCAAAAATACAAATCTTTACAATTATAACTAATTTTTGTCCTAAAAATGACGAGGAAAGATAAATAAAAAATATGAATCTTCTTTTTAAATCAGTTATTTTGTTAATAATTATGCTTTTTTTTGTGGTCTATATTTATACTTTATGATACGAATTGTAATTTTTGCTTCTGGTTCTGGTACGAATGCAGAGAATATTATTAATTTTTTTAATTTAACAAATACAGCTAAAGTTACTAAAGTGCTATGCAATAATAAATATGCTGGAATTTTTGAAAGATGTGAAAGGTTAAATGTGGATTGTGTCTATTTTAGCAGAGCTGATTTTTCTAAATCGGACTTTGTATTAAATATTCTTAAAGAACATGCAGATTACGTTATTCTAGCGGGATTTTTGTGGAAAATTCCACAAAATATTATTGACGATTTTCCACAAAATATTATTAATATTCATCCTGCATTATTGCCTAAATATGGCGGTAAAGGAATGTATGGAATGAATGTTCACCAGGCTGTTGCAGCAAATAAGGAACAAGAAACAGGAATTACTATTCATTATGTAAATGAAAATTATGATGAAGGAGCTATTATTTTTCAAGCAAAAACAGCTCTTGTTGAAGAGGATAGTCCAGAACACATTGCAGAAAAGATTCATCGTTTAGAACAACAGTATTTTCCAAAAGTTATTGAAGAAGTTATTTTATCTAAAAATGCCTAAAAAAAAGTTTTATGTGGTTTGGAAAGGAAGAAAAACAGGTGTTTTTACTTCTTGGAAGGTGTGTAAAACTCAAATTGATGGTTTTGAGGGTGCACAATATAAATCCTTCGCTAATTTGGATGAAGCCGAAATTGCATCAACAAAAAAATACGAAGATTATAAAGGCAAAAACACGCAAAAAGAAACATTATCCTCTTCAGAAAAGGCAAAATATGGTTTTCCAATTTTAGAGAGTATCGCAGTGGACGCTGCTTGTGCTGGAAATCCTGGAAAAATGGAATATAGAGGTGTTTTAACTCATAATAAAAAAGAGATTTTTAAAAAAGGGCCCTATTTAAATGGAACTAATAACATTGGTGAATTTTTAGCTTTGGTTCACGGAATTGCTTTATTAAAAAGCAAAAATCAACACAATCTTCCTATTTATTCAGACTCTAAAATTGCGATGAGTTGGGTGCGTCAAAAAAAATGTAAAACCAATGTCCATTTTGATGCTTCCAATAAAGGTTTATTAGCATTGATAAAACGTGCGGAAAAATGGCTTAAAGAAAATACATTTAAAAATCCAATTTTAAAATGGGAAACGAAAGCTTGGGGTGAAATCCCAGCAGATTTTGGAAGAAAATAGCATGTTTAATTTTAAGTTTTAGATGTGTGAAATCTGTAAATAGAATAGATACCACTTGATTTACTCTCCAATATTATTCTATGAGGCGAAAAACCGCTTTGCAATTATTGTTGAAAATAATAAAAGATTATTTAATAAACTTAGCTAAATATTAAAAAGGTAGAAATTACAACTGCACATATGATTATTCCAGCCGTTTTTGCATGTTTCCAGGGAGTTACATCCACTTGTTTTGTATATGCTTGAACATAATCAGTTTCTCTTGGTTTTATTTTTGCGATAACTAGCATCAAAATTATTGTTAGTACAAAAGCTGCAAATTGGAAATGCAGAAAGTGTGGCAATTCCATTTCAAAACCTTTAGATAAAATAATGTAAGTTACATAAAATGTAAAAGCAAATATTATGCCCACTTTTGCAGAAATAGCCGGCACTCTTTTCGTTAATACTCCAACAATGATAACTGTTAAAATAGGAACGCTATATGCACCATTTACAGTTTGTAAATATCCAAAAAGACCATCTGAGGCATAATATAAAAAAGGAGCTACAAACATTGAAAAAAGAGCTAAAAAAACTCCAAAGCTTTTACCTACAGTAACAACTTTTTTGTCATCCGCTTTTTTGTTAATATATTGTTTGTAGATATCAATACCAAATAATGTTACGCAGCTATTTAATGCGGAGTTAAATGAACTCAGTATAGCACCAAACATAACTGCTGCAAAAAAACCTACTAAATATGTTGGTAAAACCTCTGCAACAAGTCTAGGGTAAGCCACATCATTATTTGCTAATATTTCACCTCCCCATTTGTGAAATGCAATAATACCTGGAAGCACAACAATTATTGGTCCTAATATTTTAATAAAAGCAGCTAACGTTAATCCTTTCTGTCCTTCAGCTAAATTTTTTGCACCCAACGCACGCTGAATAATTTGTTGATTTGTTCCCCAATAAAATAGTTGAACTAACATCATTCCTGTAAAAATAGTAGCAAAAGGTATAGAAGAATCTGAACTGCCAATAGCATTTAATTTCTCTGGATATTCATTAGTTAATTTTGATAAACCTCCCCAAAAACTGCTATTATCACTGATTGATAGTAATCCAAAATAAGGAATTAAAAGACCACCTAATAGTAAACCAACTGCATTAATAGTGTCAGATACAGCAACTGCTTTTAAGCCTCCAAAAATGGCATAAACAGAACCAATTACGCCAATACTAATAACACAAATCCAAATAGATTGCCATTCAGTTACCCCTAATAATTCTGGAAGTTTAAACATTCCGCTAATTCCTAAAGAACCTGAGTATAATACAATTGGCAATAAAACAATAGCATATCCAGATAAAAATAAACCAGATGTCATTGCTTTTGTAGTCACATCAAAACGACGTTCTAGGTAAGTGGGAATTGTAGAAATTCCACCTTTTAAATATCGAGGTAATAAAAATATGGCTGTAATTACCATTGCAATTGCAGCTAAGGTTTCCCACGCCATAACAAGGATTCCATCTGCGTAAGCACTTCCATTTAATCCTACAATTTGTTCTGTAGATAAATTGGTTAGCAATAATGATCCTGCAATAACAGACGCTGTTAAACTTCTTCCTCCCAGAAAATATCCGTCTGAGGTATTTTCATCGGTCTTTCTTGTTGAAAAATATGCAATAATTGCAACAAGTAAGGTGAAGCCTATAAATGAAATGATTCCTAACATATTCTTATTATTTTTTTATTTTTCGCAGAGATGTTACAAAACTAACTTTTTTAAAATTGAAAATTTTTCAAATAAAAGTTTACCTTTTTAGTGATTTATTAAGGCATAAATTTTGATAAAAAAGTCTCGCATAGCATTGTGTTAAATCTCTTTTTTGTGCAAAAAACGAGTTAATTTCATAGATAGGTCTAAAAAAATAATTTTTGCATTTCCATTTCTTTCTATATGATAAATAGCTTTGCTAATTTCTTTTTCAATATCAAGGATGTTTAAAGAATGTACAAAAGGAGCAAATTTAGACAAGTTAAAGTTAGATTTTGTTTTCATAAAAACCAAATTATCAGACTTGTAGTTCATTAACAGTGCTTGTCTGAAGAATTGTAAACAATAATTTAAAAATCGTTTTTGTGTTTCACGACCTGTTTTTGAAATATTTTCAGACCAACTAATTAATTCTTTCACTACTGCTGCATTTCCTTTTGCTCTAAATGCAGTTCGCACCCAATTTATAAACCATTCCTCAAAAATTAAATCACTACCATCGTTCTGTAATAAGTGAATGGCTTTGTTAAAATTACCTTCTGCTTGTTGTGCTATTTTAGAAGCTTCCATATCTTCAATTTGATGATCAACAACCAAAGAATTTGCAATATCTTGTTCTGATAAAGCAGGGAAATGTAATGCTTGACAACGCGATTTTATGGTATTTATAATCTGCTCTTCATTTTCAGTTATCAATAAAAAAACTGTTTTATCAGGCGGCTCTTCAATCAGTTTTAATAATTTATTTGCTGCAGCTATGTTCATTTTTTCCGCCATCCAAATAATCATCACTTTAAAACCACCTTCGTAACTTTTAAGTTTTAATTTTTTTACAATAGCTTCTGCCTCATCAACATTAATTAAACCTTGCTTATTTTCTACGCCAATATGTTTCAACCAATTGAATAAACTTCCATAAGGTTGTTTTGCAATAAAATGGCGCCAATCTTCTAAAAATAAATTACTAACAGGATGTTTTTTTATAGCATCGTTAGTAGTTACAGGAAAAGCAAAATGTAAATCTGGGTGTTGGAGTTTGCTGCACTTTAAGTTACAAGTATCAATATCATCAGAAAAATTACATAACAAAAATTGTGCGTATGCAATGGCCATAGATAACGTTCCACAACCTTCTTTACCAATAAATAATTGTGCGTGTGGAATTCTGCCATTTTCTGCAGATTTTATCAAATGTTTCTTGATGTGTTCTTGACCTATAATTTGGTTGAAAAGCATAAGCAAATATATACTATTAGAAACTTTTAACTTTATATTTTGTACTTTTAATGAATCAAAAATACTAGAAAATAATTATGAAAAAGATACTTCAAATTTTAAATGGAATTGCTTTTGTATCCGTAGTTTTTATCAATTATTTGTCAAATACAGGAGTTATGAATGGAAAGACTATTGGAAGTTTATCCGATTCAATTCGCTCGCTTTTTACCCCTGCCGGTTATGCTTTTTCTATTTGGGGATTGATTTATTTGTTCCTTTTAGGGTTTGTAATCTATCAAGGTAGAAGCTTATTTGTAAAAGTTAAAAATGATGATTTTGTTGAGAAAATCGGTTTTTGGTTTATTATTTCTTGTATAGCAAATAGCGCTTGGATTTTTGCTTGGATTTATGAATATACAGGTGTTTCTTGCATTTTTATATTTCTATTACTTGTTTCAATTTTAAAAATTATTATCAATAATAAAATGCAAATTGAAGAGATAAAAACTTCAAAATTATTATTTGTAAGTTTACCTTTTGTAATTTACGGAGGTTGGGTTACAGTGGCTAGTGTTGCTAACGTTTCATCATATTTAGTAAAGATTAATTGGAATGGATTTGGAATTTCAGCAGAAATATGGACAATTATTTTGATTCTTATTGCAACCTTAATAAATATAATTGTAATCTATAAACGTAAAATGTATGCTTTTGCTTTAGTTGGGGCCTGGGCTTTAACGGCAATAGGTATTGCTAATAAAGAGAATTATAATACTATTGCAATAATTGCTTTTACTGCAGCTTTGCTCTTGGTTTTAGTTAGCTTGTTTATAAAGTTTAAAAAAGTATTTTTCAAAAATAGATCTTCATAAAACTATCGAAAACGATAACTTAACTTTTCTGTTTTCATTTACAAAAACCGTAAATAAAAAAGTATTTTTGTTAAAAATAGATCCATAATGAATACTTTAAACGATTTTAATTTCGAGAATAAGAAAGCAATTATACGTGTAGATTTTAACGTGCCTTTAAATGACAAATTTGAAGTTACTGATACTACAAGAATTCAAGCTGCAAAACCAACTATTATTAAAATTTTAGAAGATGGTGGGAGTTGTGTTTTAATGTCTCACTTAGGTCGTCCAAAAGGTAAACAAGACGAATTTTCTTTGCGTCATATTGTAAAATCTGTAATTGATATTATTGGTTGCAATGTAAAATTTGTAGATGATTGTGTAGGTGATAAAGTTGAAGAAGCAGTTGCTAATTTAGTTGATGGAGAAATCTTATTATTAGAAAATCTTCGTTTTTATGATGAGGAAAAAAAAGGTGATGTTGCTTTTGCCGAAAAATTATCAAAATATGGAGATATTTATGTAAATGATGCTTTTGGTACAGCGCATAGAGCACATGCATCAACAACTATTATTGCACAGTTTTTTAAAGAAAATAAATGTTTTGGAAGTTTGTTAGCTAGAGAAATTGAAAGTATTGATAAAGTTCTAAATAATTCTGAAAAACCTGTTTTAGCTATTTTAGGAGGTGCAAAAGTGTCCTCAAAAATTACAGTAATTGAAAATATTTTAGATAAAGTAGATCATTTGATTATTGGCGGTGGAATGAGTTTTACGTTTATTAAAGCCCAAGGAGGTAAAATTGGAAACTCAATTTGCGAAGATGATAAAATGGAATTAGCACTTGAAATTTTAAAACAAGCTAAAGCTAAAAATGTACAAGTTCATATTCCTGTGGATGTAATTGCTGCTGATGATTTTAGTAATGATGCAAATACACAAATTTGTGATATTGATGCTATTCCTGATGGTTGGGAAGGTGTTGATGCTGGTCTAAAATCTCAAGAAAATTTTGATGGCGTAGTTAATCAATGTAAAACCATTTTATGGAATGGTCCTTTAGGTGTTTTTGAAATGGAATCTTTTGCTGGTGGAACAATTGCCTTAGGTCATTCTATTGACAAAGCAACAAAGAATGGAGCTTTTTCTTTAGTAGGTGGTGGTGATTCTGTTGCCGCAGTTAAACAATTTGGTTTTGCAGATAAAGTAAGTTATGTTTCCACTGGAGGCGGGGCAATGCTAGAAATGTTAGAAGGGAAAAATTTACCAGGTATTGAGGCTATTTTAAAATAGAATAAGTCCTATTAGGTTTTTGTAAAATAAATAAATAGATAGAAAAGGCATCAAGTTTTTTCTTATAATTAATGATGATGAGCGTATAATTTTTTAAAATTGTACGCTTTTTTTTAATACTAGAATTAGCTTTAATTTCGTTTTGAAATCTAGTTTCTTGTAAAATATTTACAATTACTAGATTTTATTAACAAATGCACATATTAAAAAAATGAAATACACCACATTACCAAATACGGATACTAAAGTTTCTAAAATTTGTTTAGGAACAATGACTTGGGGGAAACAAAATACAGAAGCAGATGGTCACGAACAAATGGATTTTGCTTTAGATGCTGGAGTAAACTTTTTTGATACAGCAGAATTGTACTCAGTACCTGCAACTCCAGAAACTTATGGAGCTACCGAAAAAATTATAGGTACTTGGTTAAAAAAAACAGGAAATAGAGATAAAGTAGTTTTAGCTTCTAAAATTGCTGGTGGTGGAGATTATACTGCACACATTAGAAAAGGAGGTTTAAATAGAGAAAATATTATTGATGCTATTCATAAAAGCTTAAATCGGTTACAAACAGATTATATTGATTTATACCAGTTGCATTGGCCAAATAGAGGTGTAAATGTTTTTGGAACTCGTGATTTTCCGACAAAAACGGCAAATCAAGAAGCAGAAAATCATCTAGAAATTTTAGAGACGTTACAAGATTTTATTAAACAAGGAAAGATAAAACACATCGGTTTATCAAATGAAACTCCTTGGGGTACTATGAAATACATGCAAGCTGCTACAACCCATAATTTACCGAAACCAGTTACCGTACAGAATTCATATTCTATGATTCACAGAGGTTATGAAGTTGGTATGAGTGAGGTGTCTTTGCGTGAAAATATTGGTTTATTGGCATATTCTCCTTTAGCTCAAGGTGTTTTATCTGGGAAATATTTGGACGGAAATAAACCTGAAGGAGCAAGAGGAACTTTATTTCCAAGATTTATTGCAAGATACATGGGTGAGGGTTCTTTAGAGGCTGTTAGCAGGTATGAAAATATTGCAAAGAAAAACGGAATTACATTAACTGAAATGTCTTTAGCTTTTGTAAATCAGTTACCTTTTGTTACAAGCAATATAATTGGTGCTACAAAAATGAATCAACTAAAAGAAAATATTAATTCGATTAACATAGAATTATCTGATGAAATTCTAAAAGAAATTAATTCAGTTCACGCTGCAATTCCTAATCCTGCGCCATAGATTTTGGAAAGGTTTTGGAATAGATGTGAAATAAATTATTAAAAAAGACTGAAACTATTTGTTAGATATTTAAAACTTATTATATTTGCAACCGCTTAATGAATCAGATGTTTTTAAACACTAAAAATTAAGTATAAGTTCTTGTAATTACGACTGCGAAAGTAGCTCAGGGGTAGAGCATCACCTTGCCAAGGTGGGGGTCGCGGGTTCAAATCCCGTCTTTCGCTCTATTTTATAAAATACCAATGCTGAAGTGGTGGAATTGGTAGACACGCTGGACTTAAAATCCAGTGAGCAGTAATGCTCGTATGGGTTCAAGTCCCATCTTCAGTACAATAACCGTTGTTAATCTTTTGATTTTCAACGGTTTTTTGGTTTATATAATTTGTGATTTTTGTATAAATGAGCTATTCTGAATTAAATTTAAAAATTGTAACTCTTTAAATTTTGTAAAAAAATGATAATTAGAATACCTCTGCATTTATCAACATTTTATAATTTTAATCCTTTTCTCAATTTAAAAATTAGAAGTTGAAAATAGCCAAGGATGTAAAGAAAAATATTACTTTAATCCAGAAAATATTTAAGCGTATTTAATTATGAAACTCCAAACCAAAATACCAATACAAAAACAAGATGTAAAACGTATTGATTACAATTCTAAAATAGTAGTATTAGGTTCTTGTTTTTCTGAAAATATTGGAAATAAATTAAAGTATTTTAAGTTTCAATCTACTCAAAATCCTTTAGGAATTCTTTTTCATCCAAAAGCAATAGAAAATTTAATTGTAAATGCAATTAATAAAAAGGAATACTCACAAAATGATTTAATGTTTCAAAATGAACGTTGGCATTGTTTTGATGCGCATTCTAGTTTAAGTTCTATAGATAAAAATGAGATTCTTAAAAATTTAAATTTAGCAATTCTTAATACACATCAAAAAATAAAGGACGCTTCGCATATTTTTATCACTTTAGGCACTGCGTGGGTTTATAGATTTAAGGAAAGTGGTAAGATTGTGGCGAATTGTCATAAAATTCCACAGAAAAAATTCTCAAAAGAAATTTTACAAGTTGATGAAATTTCCGATAGTTTGTCTGCAATAATCAAACTGATTAGAACAGTAAATAGAAATGTAGAAATTGTATTTACAGTTTCTCCTGTAAGACATATAAAAGATGGTTTTGTAGAAAACATGCAAAGTAAAAGTCATTTAATTTCTGCTATCCATAAAACAATTGAGAAAAAGAAAAGTGCATGTTACTTTCCATCCTATGAAATAATGATGGACGAATTACGAGATTATAGATTTTATAGCGAGGACATGATTCATCCCAATAAAACAGCTATAAATTACATTTGGGATAAATTTCTAGCCACTTGGTTTTTAGAAGAAACATTGCCTACATTAAAAGAAGTAGATGCTATTCAGAGAGGTATTTCTCACAAATCTTTTAATGAAAATTCTAAGGAGCATCAACTATTTTTAAAGAATTTAAATGCTAAAAAAACCAAGCTTCAAGAACAATTTTCTTTTATGAAGTTTTAAATAGTAATTATTCTTCTATATACTGATTAACATTTTGCCAAGGGCCACCATTAATAACGTCTAATCCGTTTTGCATTAAAAATTGTCTTGCTTGGCCACTTCTGCCTCCACTTTTGCAAACAGCTATAATTGGTTTATTCCATGATTTTATTTCATCAATTTTTACTGGAATTAAATTAAGAACAATATGTTGAGATTTTGCTATATGTCCATCATCCCATTCCATTTGAGTTCTTACATCTAAAATAATAGCTCCTTTATTTAAATACTCTTTAATTTCGTTTGATGAATCTTTTTGACTAAAAATTCCAAATAATCCCATATATTATTTCTTAAGATTGATGTTCTTTTACTTTTAATAAATCCAATCCATTTTGAATTAACTTTGTGAACTTTACTTCTTTTTGTAAATGGTTTAAGTGCAACAAAATGTCTTCTTGAATTGCATAATTCTTATGCAAAGCTACTTCATATAATTCTAATGGCAATAACCAATCTGTCGAAAATTTTGTTTTTATCAGTTTAAAAATTGAAGAAATTATTTTTTCAGTTGATGTATCTTCTTCACGCATCAATTTAACTTGAGCATATAAATCATACAATAAATGTTGATTTTCACTATATATAATTTTGTGAGTTTTAGTTTCAGAAACTTTTCCAAAATCAGAAAAAGAAGTAACGTCTGCAGTGCCTGAAAAGGCAGAAACAACTTCTTTGCCCACAGCCATATCATACAAGCCCCAATCTGGTTGAAACAAAATCTCATCTTTGTAGGTTACTGTACATTCATCAAAAGTGATGATCAAAATCTTACCACGTAAATCTCGAGTTCCAGTAACTGACCTGCCAGATAGTTTAATACCACTCTCAAACTCTAAAGTCATAAACTCACCCTCGTAAATTCCGTAAGCCTTTAAATCTCTTGGGCTCATATCTTCAATTGGTAAATTGATTCCTTTTAATTTTCCTATAGGACTCCCAAATCCATTTCGATGCACATCAGTGCCATGTCCAATCAATTCTTTATCTCTATTGGCTAAAGCCGTTAAGCCCTTAGTCTGAAAATAAGCTACTTTATTATTTTTAAATTTGATAACCCTATCAAATTTTCCAGAAATCTGGATTCCTGTTGTTAATTCGATAGTACCAATATTTTTAGAATCAATTAATTTTTCAATACCTCTTAAACCTCCGTTTCTTAAAGCCATAGTATTTGCAAACTCATCTAATACCAAGCTTAAATATGCAAAATCTGGGGTAACAAATAACTGTGGTTGAGGTTTTGTAATATCAAAATTCTGAGTTGCTGCTTCTATAGAATATGGTCTTTTTTTAACTTGTTTTTGCATGCACCAAGCACTTTCTCCTATCGAAGAAAGTAAACCAGCTCCATAAATCTTCGGGTTTTCTAAAGTGCCAATTAAACCATATTCTACTGTCCACCAATGTAAATTTCTAATCATTGCCATTTCAGACAATTCTCCCATGTTATTTTGTAGCCATTCTACTTTTTCTTGAGCCTTATCTATTTCTTCTTTTGTAGAGTTTGGATTTTCTTTTAAAATTGACAAAAGTCTAATGGCTTCGTACATTTCATAATCCTTGGATGATGAAATTGCTTTGCTGCCGATTTCTCCAAATCGTCTTAAATATTCAGAATATTCTGGATTTGCAATAATAGGTGCATGACCTGCTGCTTCATGTATAATATCTGGGGCAGGTGTATATTCAATATGATTTATGGTTCGCATATCAGATGCAATTACCAAAACATTATATGCTTGAAATTCCATAAATGCATTTGGCGGAATAAAACCATCAACAGAAACAGCTGCCCAACCAATTTCTTTTAGAATTCTGTTCATACCTTCCATATGAGGAATATTTTCTAGAGATATACCTGTTTTTTGTAAACCAGGTAAATAAGATTTATGAGCTACTTTACTCAAATAATCAATATTCATTCGCATTACATATCTCCATACGGCTTGGTTTTGTGCCGTGTACTCTTCATAAGGTTGTTTTACGACAAACTTATGTAAATGTTTGGGTAATTTTTTTGTAACTGAGTTTAATTCAAAGTGTGATTCCATTAAAAATTCAATAAAATTTACTTTGTAAAATTACGATTTTTGCAATAAATTAATCCTTTTTTTCTTGTTAAAAATTGATTCATAAACAGAATATATGTTTTTTTATTAAATCAATAATTGTAACAATTTATCAAAAATAGCTACATATATTTTAAAGGGTTTAGCTATGAGTTTTACATCACATATGATCGCAAGTTTAAAACATAATAAAAGAGAGCGAGTTTCTGCGTTTGAAAAACTAAAAAATTTTAAAGAAGGAAATAATATTCAAGTAAAATTTAATAAAAAAGCTAGTTCTTATCAACTTAAAAAAATTAGAGAAAAACTTACTACTGAAAATAGAATTAGAAATAGAAGAAATTTATTGATTTTGGTGATTGTGATGTCAGTAATTATTTATGTTGTAGGTTTTGTAAAATTATAAATTAAAAAGGAACTTTATCTAATTAATTATTTTAACGCTTTCTGTATTTTTATTTTTTTCCAGACATTGGTAACTTTATCGGTTTCGTAGAATTTTAAAACTGACTTAAAAATCTTTCTTATTTTTACGACATAAACTATATAAATGAACAAGAAAGTTATTTTGATGATTTTAGATGGATGGGGTATTACACAAGACCCAAAAGTCTCAGCAATTTACAATGCAAAAACACCTTACATTAATGCTTTATATGATAAATACCCTAATGCAGAGTTAAGAACCGATGGAGAACATGTAGGTTTGCCAGCAGGTCAAATGGGGAATTCTGAAGTAGGTCATATGAATTTAGGTGCAGGTAGAATCGTTTATCAAAATTTAGCTAGAATCAACAAAGCTGTTAAAGAGAAGACTTTGGGTAAAGAAAAAGTATTATTGGATACTTTTAAATATGCCAAAGAAAATAAGAAAAATGTTCATTTGTTAGGTTTGGTTTCTAATGGTGGAATTCATGCACACATCAATCATTTAAAAGGAATTTTAGATGTTGCTAAAGAAAATGAAGTTGATAACGTTTTTTTACATGCATTTACAGATGGTAGAGATTGTGATCCAAAATCAGGTACTTATTTCATAAATGATATTCAAGAATATATGAAAGAAAGCACCGGAGAATTAGCTTCTGTGACTGGGCGCTATTATGCTATGGATAGAGATAATAGATGGGAAAGGGTAGGTGAAGCTTATAATGGACTCGTAAACGGAATTGGGTTGAAAACTCAAGATATTATTGCCACTATAAACCAAAACTATAAAGAAGGTTTAACTGATGAGTTTCACAAACCAATCATTATTACTGACGAAGATGGTTCACCAAAAACAACAATAAAAGAAGGTGATGCAGTTGTTTTCTTTAATTACAGAACAGATAGAGGAAGAGAACTAACCAATGCCTTATGTCAGAATGATTTCCCTGAATTTGGAATGAAAAAGTTAGACTTGTATTTTACAACCATCACATTATATGATGCATCTTTTAAAGGCATTAATGTTATTTATAATAATGATAATATTAAAAATACACTAGGAGAAGTTTTAGCATTAGCAGGTAAAAAACAAATTAGAATCGCTGAGACAGAGAAATATCCTCATGTAACTTTTTTCTTTTCTGGAGGTCAAGAAGAACCTTTTATAGGTGAATCTAGAATTTTACGAAACTCGCCAAAGGTTGCTACTTACGATTTAAAACCAGAAATGTCTGCCTACGAATTAAAAGATGCCTTGTGTAAAGATTTAGAAAAAGGCGAAGCTGACTTTGTCTGCTTAAATTTTGCAAATGGAGATATGGTAGGGCATACAGGAATTATGCAAGCTGCTATAAAAGCTTGCGAAGCTGTTGATATTTGCGCAAAAGAAGTTATAGAAACTGGTTTAGCAAATGGATACTCTACTTTGTTAATCGCAGATCACGGAAACTGTGAAACAATGATGAATCCAGATGGTTCTCCTCACACAGCACACACTACAAATCCAGTACCTTTTATTTTAATTGATAAAGAAATAAAATCAATAAAAAGTGGTATTTTGGGCGACATTGCTCCTACAATCTTGGAATTGATTGGAGTTGAAAAACCCAAAGAAATGACACAAAACTCACTATTGTAATTATGAAAAATTTAATAATACTTTTCTCAACAGTAATTTTAATGGCTTGTAATTCAAGCAAGACTACTGTTGAAAATAATAGCGCTGAACTTGAAGAAATCGTTAGAGAAAAAGCGAAAGAAATTACTGCTAAAAAAAATGATAGAGGTTATCTAATAGGTATTGCAAATAGAGACTCTTTCAACTATGATCCTTTTAAAAAATGGTATGATACTAGATACGCTCAGTACAATACAGATAAAAATGTTATCGAAGAGTTAAAGCCTTTAATTAACAATTATACAATTAAAGGATTTATGGGTACTTGGTGTGGAGATAGTAAAAGGGGTGTACCCCGTTTTTATAAAATCTTAGAAGAGACTGGTTTTGATCAAAGTTATTTTGAATTGGTTACAGTGGGTAGAAATAAAAAAACACCAGATAATCTGCAAGAAGGTTTTGATTTAATTAGAGTACCAACTTTTATCTTTTTTAAAAATGGAAAAGAAGTAGGACGTTTTGTAGAAAGACCAAGGGAAACTTTGGAAAAAGATATGCTTAAAATTCTTAAAGGAGAACCTTACAAACATGCTTACGATAATAGTAAATAGTCTTTTTTTATTAAATTTCTGAATACATTATTATAAAGTAATACAAATTTTAATACTGTGAATTTGCGGAATTAGTATCATACTTCTTTCTATTGATAACATTTCTCAAATAGAAAAAATTCCTAATAAATATAGTAACTTTGTGGTTCAATTTTTTTAAGATGATTAAAATTAAATCCAGAGAAGAAATAGAAATTATGCGAGAAAGCGCACTTATAGTTTCTAAAACATTAGGCATGCTTGCGAAAGAGGTAAAACCTGGCGTAACTACTCTTTTTTTAGATAAGCTTGCAGAAGATTTTATACGAGAGCAAGGTGCAATTCCTGGTTTTTTAGGTTTATATGATTTTCCAAACACACTTTGTATGAGTCCAAACTCTCAAGTGGTACACGGTTTCCCTACAAAAGACCCCTTAAAAGAAGGAGACATTATATCTATAGATTGTGGTGCTTTAAAAAATGGATTTTATGGAGATCATGCTTATACATTTGCCGTTGGCGAAATTGATGATGCCACTAAAAAATTATTGGAAGTTACAAAAGAAAGTTTATATGTCGGTATTCGTGAGTTTAAAGCGGGTAATAGAGTTGGAGATGTAGGTTTTGCCATTCAGAATTTTACCGAAAAATATGGTTATGGAGTTGTAAGAGAATTGGTGGGTCACGGATTAGGGCGTAAAATGCATGAAGATCCAGAAATGCCTAATTATGGTAAAAGAGGAAGAGGTAAAAAGTTTGCTGAGGGAATGGTTGTAGCTATTGAACCTATGACAAATTTAGGAACGCATAAAATTAGACAACATTCAGATGGTTGGACAATTACTACTTTAGACAACAAACCTTCTGCTCATTTTGAGCATGATGTAGCTATTGTAAATGGTAAACCTGAATTACTTTCTACTTTTAAATATGTAAATGAAGCCTTAGGTATTGCTACAAATGAAGAAGATGAATTTAGACAAAATTTATCCTAATGAACATAGCTGATTTAGAACAAAGAGAAATAATTAAAGGATTTAAAGGTAGGTTCATTCATACAGAATCTTTTACAATTGCTTTTTGGGAAATTGATGCAGGTTCTGAGCTTCCACTTCATTCTCATTTTCATGAGCAAACTACTCAAGTTACAGAAGGTAAATTTGAAATGACTATAAATGAAGAAACAAATGTTTTTACTCCAGGTACAATACTATCAATTCCTTCTGATATAGAACATAAAGGAAGAGCTCTTACCAATTGTAAAATAACAGATATTTTTTCTCCTGTTAGAGAAGATTATAAATAGTATTATGTCTATTTTCAAGTCCATTTTAAATACAATTCCTAGACCTTGGTTAATAAAAACGAGTTACCTCGTAAGACCAATAATAGCTTTGTGCCTAAAAGGAAATAATTTTACAGACCCAATAGATGGTAAATCCTTTCGCAAGTTTTTACCTTACGGATATGTAAATCAGCGTAAAAATGCGCTTTCTCCGTCAACATTATCACTAGAAAGACATAGGTTAATGTGGCTTTTTTTACGTGATGAAACCAATTTCTTTTCATCTAAAGATGTGTTAAAAGTATTGCATATTGCTCCTGAACAATGTTTTTTAGATCTATTTAAAAAGCAAAAGAATATAGAATACATAACTTCTGATCTAGAAAGTCCTATTGCAGATGTTAAAGCAGATATTTGCGATTTACCTTTTAAAGACAATGAATTTGATGTTGTTTTTTGTAATCATGTTTTAGAACATATTTCTGATGATACAAAAGCTATGCAAGAATTATATAGAGTATTAAAAAAGGATGGATTTGGAATTTTTCAGATTCCTCAAGATTTATCAAGAGCAACAACTTTTGAAGATAATTCTATTATAGACAAAAAAGAACGTGCCAAAATTTTTGGACAATATGATCACGTTAGAATTTATGGACGGGACTATTTTAATAAACTTCGTAATGTAGGTTTTAAGGTTGATGAGATTGATTACTCAAAAAAGATTTCTCCAAAAAAAATAGAACGTTTTTGTTTGATGAAAGGCGAAATTTTACCTGTATGTTACAAATAATAAATAGGGATTTAGAATTTAGCCATTCTTCTCCTTTTTTGATAGCGTAATTTTTTAAGTCTTTTTTTTGCTATCGAGTATAACTCCATATTTTCTTGGTAATCTTCCGTTGATTTATTTGTAGCAAGTAAAAAATATTTTTTGGAATATTTATTAGATTTCTCTAGAAATTCAACTTGTTTTTGGATAGTTCTTTGTTTGTGATGAACTTCAAAATAAGATCTAGCTCCTAAACTTGCTATATTTTTATCTGTAATATCTCCCATTAACTTCATGGCTTTATTAAAGTTTATAAGCGCTTCAGAATAATCGATACTTTCCTCTATGGCTTTATTCGCTTTATTAATGTAGCTATAAGCCTTTTGACTTTTTGTTTGTGCATTTATTTGAAATGCTCCAAATACACAGATAATTAAAATATAATATTTATTCATAATAACTATTTTGTAAATCTAAAATAAGTAACCTTAATTCGAATTAATTTCCAAAAACTAATAGGTTGAGAATTCTGCTAAAGTACCATTATTTGAAGTATAGATTAAAATTACTTTTAGATCATTTCTATCTTTCAAAAAATCCTTTGTTTTTTCTAGACCCATTGCCATAAATGCCGTTGCATAAGCATCTACATCTGCGCAATCTAAATTTGCAATTACAGAAGCACTCAATAAATTACTTTCTTTGGCTAAACCTGTTTTAGGATTAATGGTATGTACATACTTTTTACCATTTTCACTTATCCAAAATTTTCTATAATTACCAGAGGTAGCCATAGATTTATTTGAAAGATTTATTACTTTAAAACCTTCGTTATCATAAGCATTTATTGGGTTTACCAATTTAATAATCCAAGGTTCATTATTTTTTTTATAACCTTTTGCTTTGATTTCACCTCCAATTTCAATTAGGTAATTATCAATATTTTTTGTGTTAAAAAAACGCGCAACAATATCAATTCCAAACCCTTTAGCAATAGAATTAAAATCTAAATATACTTTTGGGTGTTTTTTAATAATCCTATTCTCTCTTAATATAACTTTATTTAAACCTACAAATTGCATTTGATTTTTAATTTCTTCATCAGTAAGAATATTTCTTTTGTTTTCAGGGCCAAAACCATAAGCATTTACAAGATTACCAACAGTTGGATCAAAAAAGCCATTTGTTTCTTTATGAATCTTTTTTGATTTTTTTAAAACCTCTTTAAAGATTTCATCCACAATAATCTCATTTTCTCCATTATTAATTCTTGAAATATCAGAAGTAGTAATATATGTAGATACAGAATTATTAATGATAGTAAATAAACTATCTAAAGACTTTTGATAATTTTTTGAGGCATTTTGGTAGCTAATTTTATATGTTGTTCCAAAAACAGCACCTTTTAAAATATAATCTTGATTCTGAACTTTTTCCTTACAATTAAAAAATAATAACAACGTTAAAAAAAAGAGAACTGATTGTGTAGTTTTCATGTTTACAAATTTTACAGTAAAAATAGTGTATAAATTTTTCATAAAATCTTTTTTAAAAGGCTTATTATCTGTTGATTTTGCTAAATTTGTAACATAAATTTAATTTTTGAATGATGAAAAAAATAACAGCATTATTAGTGTTTTCTGCAATATTAGTAAGTTCATGTGTTTCTAAAAAGCAGTATGCAGAGTTAGAGACGAATAACGCTAAGACAAAAGATGAATTATTAGAAGTTGAAACTACTCTACAAAAGTATTTGATTGAAAGTGAAAAACAAACAGCTCAAGTTGCATCTTTAAATGAGCAAGTTACTTCTTTAAAAGAAGACAAAAGCAATGCTTTAAAACAAGTTGAAAACTTGACTGTTTTGTCTAAATCTTCAAGTGAAGGAATTAACAAAGTAATCTCTCAATTAAGTGAAAAAGACAAATATATTAATGGTATTAGAAGAGCAATGACTCAGAAAGATTCTTTAAATCTTGCTATAAAATATCATTTAACTAAAAATTTGACAGACGGTATTCAAGATCAAGATATTCAAGTTAATGTAGAAAAAACGGTGGTTTTTATTTCTATTTCTGATAAATTATTATTTAAAAGTGGTAGTTATAATGTAACAGATAAGGCTTATAATGTTCTAGAAAAAATTGCAAAAGTAGTTAATAATCAGCCAGACATGGATGTTATGATAGAAGGTCATACAGATACAACGCCAATCAAAAGAAATTTAATACAAGATAACTGGGATTTATCTGCGTTAAGGGCTACGTCAATTACACGTATTTTACAATACAAATACGGGGTAAAACCGCAACGCTTAATCGCCGCGGGTAGAAGTCAGTATGTTCCTTTAGTGGCGAATGATACCAAAGAAAACAAATCAAAAAACAGAAGGACTAAAATAATTATTATGCCTAGATTAAATCAGTTTTTTGAATTACTAGAAGAAGATACTGCTGAATAACTATACTAATTTTATAATGTATAAAACCAACTCAAAACGAGTTGGTTTTTTTATGAAATCAATAATTCTTATTTTTCAATAATATAAAATTATTTAGCGGTACTCTTTTTAACAAAAGATGTAATAATTCTGTAAATTTAAATAAGCAATGTGCTTATTTAAATTTAGATTATTATAGCTTAACTTTTCGCATATTTTTTTAGAAAACAATAATTTGTAGAAATCATAAAAATATATTCATTTTTATGTGATTTAGAAATTAAAAATAATTAATTATCAGAAAAGAGTTTAATGATTTGTTTTTTAGAGATTATAGAATTATTTAGAACGTAACGTACACAATACTGTCAATAACTTGTTGCATGCCAAAGAAAAAGCCAACATACCAAGATTTAGAAAAACTGATTATTGAATTAAAATCAGAAAATGAAATATTAAAAAGTAACGACCGTTTCAATATGCTTTTAAGAGCATCTGATGATATGATTACAGTGCATCAACCCAATGGTAAATATCTTTATTATAATGGGCCTACATGTTACTCAGTAAAATCTGAAGATATTGTAGGTAAAATGCCTGGAGATCTTTTTAATCAGGATATTTCGGACAAACTTATAAAAACATTTAAAAGAGTAAAGGAAACTGGTGAAAGTAAAACTATAGAAGTTTTATTGGATTGGTTAGGAGAAAAAAAATGGTTTTCAGAATATATATATCCTTTTAAAAATGCAAAAGGAGAAGTTGTGGAAATTGTTAAGGTTTGTAAAGATATTCACAAGCGTAAAATAGCAGAGCAAGAAATTGAAAACAAAAATAAAGCACTTGTTAGAAATGAAAAAGAATTACAAATATCTAATAGATTATACCGGAAACTAAATAAAGAGCTCCAACAGGCAAATAAAGATTTAAGAAATGCGAAGGATAATATTAAAAAAAATGAGATAAATCTACGTACGCTAATGAACTCAATACCAGATTTAATTTGGTTAAAGTCCGTTGATGGAAAGTATCTTTTTGTAAATCATAGGTTTGAAGATTTTTTTGGTGCAAAAGAACAGGATATTATTGGTAAAACAGATTATGATTTTGTAGATAAAGATCTTGCAGATTTTTTTAGAAAACATGATAAAAAAGCAATGCGTAATGGAGCACCAACTATAAATGAAGAATATATAGTTTTTGCTAATGATAATCATGGTGAATTATTAGAAACAACAAAAGTACCAGTGCTATCTAAAGAAAAAGATATTATAGGAGTTTTAGGTATTGGAAAGGACATTACTACAAAAAGGGAAGCGGAAAAAGCTTTAAAAGCGTCAAATGCCGAATACCTTAAACTAAATCAAGAACTTCAAGAGTCGAATAAAAAATTAAGTAAGGCAAAAGATAGTATTGAAAAAAGCGAAGTAAACCTTAGGACTCTAATGAATTCCATACCAGATTTAATTTGGCTAAAGTCCGTTGATGGAAAGTTTCTATTTGTAAACCATCGTTTCGAAAAACTTTTTGATGCAAAAGAATCCGATATTATTGGAAAAACAGATTATGACTTTTTAGATAAAGAACTTGCGGACTTCTTTACTAAAAATGATAGAAAAGCAATTTCTAACGGGTTTGCAACTGTAAATGAAGAAGTTGCAACTTTTGCAAATGATAACCATTCTGAACTATTGGAGACAACTAAAGTGCCAGTTTACTCCAAAGATAAAGATATAATAGGAGTTTTAGGTATTGGACGAGATATTACAGAAAAAAGAAAAGCAGAGAAAGAAATAGAACAAAAAACAATAAAACTAAACGCATTAAATAAATCGTTAAATCTGGCTCAAAAATTAGGCAATATTGCCAGTTGGAAATGGAATATAGAATCAGACAAAAAAGAATGGTCTGATCAAATGTATAGAATTTATGGGGTAACAAAGGATAATTTTTGCCCATCAAGCAGAAGTATTAGCGAATTAATTTTACAAGAAGATTTGAAAAAGGTTGAACAAGGTTTTAGTTCAATACTAAACGGCGAAAAGTTTGTTCCTCTAGAATTTAGAATAAAACGTCCGTCTGGAGAAATTAGAGACTTACTTTCGGTTTCCGTTGAAAAGCAAGGTGAACACAGTTTTTTTGGAGTAACTAAAGATATTACAGAACAGAAGCAGATTGAAAGAGATAAACTAAAATCCTTATTAAAATTACAAAAAACTGAAAATGAATTAAATGAAGCTCAGAAATTAGCGCAAATTGGAAGTTGGTTATTAAATCCAATAAATAAAAATATGAAATGGTCTGAGGAGACTTTTCATATCTGGGGATTTAACCATAATAAAAATACGCCAAAATATGATATGTTTTTAGATTTGATTCATAATGATGATTTGGAGTTATTTAAAAACTCTATTGAAGAAGCAAGTTTAATGGGTATTCCATTTGATATTAAGTTTAGAATTTGTATCCCTAATTTTCCTCAAAAAACAATAAGATCTATTTGTAAGCCCGTATTTGACGCTTCTAATAATATAGTTAATCTTAAAGGAACAAATCAAGACATAACAGAACAGGTTGAGCAACAAGAGAAAATTTTAAGTGTTGGGGCAGAATCAAGAGCTATGAAATCTGCAGTGGATTTTGGTTGGTTGTCAGCCGAGTATTCAATAGACGGAACCATTTTAAAAGCAAATGATAATTTTGTCTCTGAATTTGGATATTACTCAAATAAAGAATTTATAGGAAAGCATCATAAAATATTTTGCGATTTTTATTATGAGGATGCTGAGCATTACAAACAATTTTGGGAAAACCTTGCAAAGGGTAAAGAACAAAAAGGAGAGTTTAAACGCATTAAAAAAGATGGTTCTAGTTTATGGATTAACGCAAACTACACTCCAGTTAAAGATATGAATGGCAATTATTATAAGGTAATAAAAATAGCAAATGACATTTCTGAGATGGTGAAAAATAGGCTTAAAATTACTACGATTGCGAATGAGTTACAGCAATTTATAGAAACCGCAAATGCACCTATTTTTGGTATAGACAATCAAGGTCTTGTTAATGAATGGAATCAAACCTCAGAAAAAATTACTGGTTTTAAAAAAGAAGAGGTGTTAGGTAAAAATTTAGTTGAAACGTATATCACTAAAAATTACCAAAGTTCTGTAAGACGCGTATTGTATAACGCTCTTCGTGGCAAGGAAACTGCCAATTATGAATTCCCTTTATTTGGAAAAAACGGAACAAGGGTAATGGTACTGTTAAATTCAAGCACACGTAGGGATATCAATGGTAAAATAACTGGTGTTTTAGGTGTAGGCCAAGATATTACTCAAATTGACGATTTAAGAACAGTTTCAGTTTCTATTGCAAAAGAATTGCGCCAGTTTATAGAAACGGCTAATGCACCAATTTTTGGTATTGATAGCCATGGACTGGTTAATGAATGGAACCAGACCTCAGAAAAAATTACAGGCTTTAAAAAGAAAGAAGTATTAGGTAAAAATTTAGTAGAAACTTATATCACAAAAGATTATCAAACTTCAGTAAAACAGGTATTAGATGATGCATTGCAAGGTAAGGAAACTGCCAATTATGAATTTCCTTTATTCGCAAAAAATGGAACAAGGGTAATGGTACTTTTAAATTCAAGCACACGTAGAGATACTAAAGGAAAAATTACTGGTGTTTTAGGAGTTGGTCAAGATATAACAGAGTTAGACAGCTACCGCAAAGAATTAGAAGTAAAAGTAAATGAGAGAACTTTAAAATTAAATGAATCTTTAGAAAAGCAAAAAGAACTAAACGAACTGAAATCTAGATTTGTTTCTACAGCTTCTCATGAATTTAGAACACCGCTCTCAGCCATTAATTTTGCTGCAGGTTCTATTAAAAAATATTGGTCAAAAATGGAACCAATAATGATTAATAAAAAATTGCATAAAATAGAAGACCAAGTATTACACATGACAAAACTATTAGATGATATTTTAGTTGTTGGTCAGGCGGATGTTGGTAAATTAATAAGTGAACCTTCAAATATTAATCTTGGAAATTTTATTTATGAAATTATTGAAGAAGTAAATACTTCAAGAAAAAAATCACATGAGATTATACTAACCGATAAAGAAGGTTTAATAAATTCATCTATTTTTATTGATGAAAAATTAGGTCGAAATATCTTCATCAATTTAATTGATAATGCATTGAAATTTTCGCCTGACTCCAAAAAAGTTACTGTAGATTTGGCATCAGAAGAAAAACATACAATTTTCATAATTACAGATTTTGGGATTGGAATTCCTGAATTTGAACTAAAAAATATATATAGTCCTTTTACTCGTGGTAAAAATGTAGATTTAATTCAGGGCACAGGTCTAGGTTTATCTATTGTAAAAGAGGCAGTAGATTTAACTGGTGGAGAAATTGAGGTTTCTAGTAAAGTAGGAAAAGGAACAACTTTCATAGTTAAAATTCCCAAAGGTCAAAATGTAAAAATCCCCCAACAACTCAATAATAAAATTCATGAATATTCAAGTAGTGAAAATAATACATAAAAAACGGGTCAAAATGTTTTTATAAACCCAATTGTAAGATAATTATTCTCTATTTTTTTTGCTTGGCAGAATGATTTTGAGAGAAATAGAAACGGTTTTAATGTGTCAATTACACAAAGCGTAAAAAACCTTCTCAGTATGAGAAACAATTGTTAAGAGTCATATTCAATATAAGAAAAACTTTTATTATGAAAATACCAAATATTTAATTGAACATGATGTTTAAAATTTTAGTTGTAGAGGATACTTTAGCGGTCAGAGAAGAAATTTATGATATTCTTTTAATGGAAGGATACCATGTTTTTCAAGCTAAAAATGGACTAGAAGGATATAAAATGGCCGTGCAAGAGAATCCTCATCTTATTATTTCAGACATATTGATGCCAGAACTTAACGGCTTTGAGATGTTTAAAAAGTTAAAAAAGGATTTCAAAACAATGCATATTCCTTTGATATTTCTGTCTGCAAAAGGCGAAAAAAAAGACGTAAGATTTGGAATGAAACTAGGAGCAGATGATTATTTAACAAAACCAATAAATGTGAATGATCTTTTAAAAGCCACTAAAAATAAAATGCCCCAACAACTAAATGGTAAAATTAAATAGTAATATTTAAAACTAACAATATCTAATAGTTCCTCTTCATATTTAATCAAGAAAATCAAAAAAAAATACTCATTATAATGAAAAGATTTATGTGGAGTAATTACCAAATAAAGAAACAACTTTTTATTTTTACTTCCCAAAACCAATAAAAAATGCCTAAAATTTTAGTAGTTGAAGATTCGATTAATATAAGAGAAGAAATATGTGAAATTCTTGTATTTGAAGGATTTGAGGTAGCTTGGGCAGAAAATGGTGCAGATGGATTAAAAAAAGCACAAACTACTTTACCGAGTTTAATTATTTCGGATATTGCTATGCCTTTATTAGATGGGTACCAGTTTTTAACTGAACTTCAAAAATCTGAAAAAACAAAATCTATACCTTTTATTTTTCTTTCTGGTAAAACACAATTACCAGATTTAAGAAAAGGGATGAATATGGGTGCAGATGATTATTTAGTAAAACCTTTTAATGTAGAAGATTTAATAAAAGTTGTAAAAAATAAATTAAAGAAACAAAAAGTAATTCAAGACAATATAGATGAACTTGTAGAAGAAAATGAATACTCCCTAAAGGAAGCTGGCAGAATGGCAAAAATAGGCTATTGGAGATATATTACGCAAACTGATACAATAATGTGGTCTGAAACAATGCACGATATTTATGGTACTGATCCTAAAAAGAATATTCCAGATATTAATTTTCTTTTTAATTTTTTTGATAAAAAATCAAGAAAGAAACTTGAAAAGTCAATAAAAGTACTTATCACTGATGGAACCTCTTTTGATTTAGAGCTAAAGATAACTAATTTAAAAAATAAGAAAGTTTGGATAAGAATTATAGGAGAACTCTTGTACAATAGTAAGAATGAAATTATTGGTACTAGAGGTGTTTCTCAGGATATTACTGAACAAAAAAGAACAAGGAGTAAAATTGAGAAAGCAGAAAAAATGTATCGCTTGTTGGCTGATCACTCCAAAGATTTAATCTGTTTGCAAGAATCTGATAGTACTTTTAAATATATTAGTCCTTCTATAAAAAATCTTTTAGGTTATGAACAATCAGAATTTATTGGGGAAAAAGCATTTAACATTATACACAAGGAAGATATTAATTTCTTAAAAAAGACTGTTAAAGAAAGAATTTCTGGTAATAAAATTACTGAGACTTATACGGTAAGAGTTCGCCACAAAGAGGGTCACTTTATTTGGCTAGAATCTTTAACTTCCCCTGTTTATAAAGGTAAAAAAATGAATTATTTTATTACCTCTTCTAGAGATGTTTCTGAATGGGTGATTGCAAAACAAGAAATTCAAGAATATCAAACATCACTTCAGAAATTAACTACGGATATATCATTAATAGAAGAAAAACAAAAAAAAGAAATAGCTTCAAACATACATGATCATCTGAGTCAGTTTTTAGTAATCTCAAAAATGAGAATTAATAAATTAATAAAGAATCCAAAGTTAAAAGCCATAGATGAGGATTTAAAATTTATAAATGTACATATTTCTGAAGCGTTAGAAAATAGCCGTAAAATTACCTATGAACTATCTCCACCAGTTTTATATCAATTGGGTATTATTGAAGCATTAAACTGGTTATTAGAAGAAGTAGAAACTACACACAAGATAAAGTGCAGCTTTAGTAGTAATGTTGCCAGTGTTGAACTTAATGATACAGAATCTATTTTGCTATACAGAAGTATTCAGGAGGTTTTAAATAATACCATAAAGTATGCGAAAGCATCTTTAGTAACGGTAGATTTTGATAAAAATAAATTTGGTATTAATATTCTTATTAGAGACAACGGTATTGGGTTTAATACCTCACAATTAAATAATTACAACAGTCATTCTGGTTCAGGTTTTGGTTTATTTACTGTAAAAGAACGCATACGAAATATAAAAGGAAAGTTTACGATAACTTCAAAACTCAATGAAGGAACTAATGTTACATTTTTTATACCTTTATCAATATGATTAATATAAACGAAATTAAAATAGTACTAGTTGACGATCACAAATTACTGCGTGATGGTTTAAGGAATATCATAGAACAAAAGTCTAATATGCACATAATTGGGGAGGCTTCTAATGGAAGAGATGCCATAAAATTATGTTCAAAATTATGTCCAGATGTTATTGTTATTGATGTTGCTATGCCTGAAATGAATGGTATAGAAGCAGCAAAACAAATTCATAAAAATCAACCAAATATTAAAATAATAGGTCTTTCCATGCATTCTGGAAAACAATTTATACAAGGAATGTTTAAAGCAGGGGCTTTTGGTTACTTGTTAAAAGATGGAGATGCGGATGAATTAATTACGGCAATTACAGCTGTAGTTCAAAACAAGAAATATTTGTCTAAAGATATTAACCAAGATTTTCTTTCTCTATTAAAAAAGGGAGAACTTTTAGAAAACACACATTTAAGTTCAAGAGAAAAAGAAGTATTACAATTGATTGCGGAAGGTAAATCTTCAAAAAAAATAGGAGAATTATTATTTCTGAGTTCAAAAACTGTTGACGTTCATAGAAACAATATCATGAAAAAAACAGAATTATATACCATACCTGAATTGACCAAGTATGCAATTCGAAAGGGTTTGACTTCTTTAGAAATTTAACAATTATAGCTCGTTTTACTTTTTAAAAGGGGATTAGTTATTTTTAAAATTATCAAGCTTTTACAAACACAAAAAAAGCTAAACATTATAATTAGTTTAGCTTTTCATTCAAATATATTGGGGGATATATTTTATTAAAATAACATTAATTTAGTTTTAAGTTATTTATTAGTTTTAGTGTTATTATTAAAGTGTACAACAAATATAATAACAACTTTAAAGTTCGCCAATAGGCAATTTCCTTAAATTTTTTTGTGATATTATATATTGTAAACACAAACGTCTAAACAATGCTTTTCTAGGTGTTTGAGGAATACTTTATATCAAAATTAAATTTAAAATATAGCAGCTTGAATAGAATACGATGCAAATTTCAAAAAAGAAAAAAGATTTTTAATAATTTTCTTAGACAATCTTAAAGATAAAATTAAAAAAGGAAAACAACATGTAAAAAAGATCATTACATTTAATACATCTAAAAAAGAGCTAATACTAGCCATTTCTGTAACCATTATTTTTACATTTTGACCTGAATAGTATAAACCTGTTGAAAAAATTAGAAAAACTAATAGCTGTTTGGGGGTAATATTTGATTTCATAGTTGGGGGAGGGTATTAATTAATATTATTATAAGTAGCTTTTATTTAGTAATTTATTTTACTAACACACTACAACAATTCAAATATAGCTAATTTCTTAGATTTAACCAATAGGCATTTTCCTTAATTTAGAATTTCCTTTCTAAGATTACCTATTAATATTTAAAGATGAATTCAAAATTTATTTAGAAAGAGTACGTTTAGAATAAAATAAATGTTTGCAAATAAATAAATCGTATTAAAAATTCTTTAATTAATATGTTAAATTAGGCTAGTCTAAAATTTTAATAAAATCTTCAAAAGCAACATAATAAGGTTGGTTCTTAAATACAGGGCTTTCTACACTTTCTGCGTTAGCTAGTCCAACACCAGCAAACCAAACTTTAGCATTTTGTTTTTTTGCATGATTTATAAACGTTTCCATCCAAATGTTGTCATAATCATTTGGGTTTTGAATATTATTAGTGGCTTTTACTAAAACAAATATGGTAGGTTCTCCTTTTTTAAATAAAACAAATTGCGGATGTCTTTTCAACTGACTATTAATGGCTTGAAATTCATAACCCATTTTCTGTAGTTTTTTACCAACAATATTCATTGCCAAATTATGCAATTCTTGTTCCGTTAAAACCTGCATGATCTATTTAGATTTTTTCTTATTTCTAAGATTATAATTTTTATCTCCACGAGTTTTTGGTTTTTTGTATTTCTTTGCAATTTCTCTTCTATATGAGCCTCCCAAATTCACTTTACTATTCTTTTCACTTTTTTCATGAAAAGCTGGTCCAGGAACGTATTCTAAAGCAGTTCTATTTTTAGATTGTTCATTATCTTCTTTCGGGCGCTCATCTTCAGTTAATAATTTAGAAATTTCAACTTCTTCTGGAATTTCCATAATCGGAATCTGATAATTCATCAAATCCTGTATTTCATTTTTTGCTGGTTGCTCTTTCTCTGTGGATAATAAAATGGTTTTACCTGCTTTTTCAGCACGTCCTGTTCTACCAATTCTATGCATGTAATTTTCAGGAAAATCTGGCGTATCAAAATTTATTACATGACTAACATTATCAAAATCCAATCCACGTGCCATTACATCTGTTGCCAAAAGAATTCTATTTTTTCCCTCATCAAATTGTTTTATGGAACGTATTCTATAATTTTGGGTTTTGTTGGAATGAATCACACAAATTTCACTTGAAAAAACCTCCTCTAATTGTTTAAATAAGTAATCTGCAGTTCTTTTAAAAGCTACAAAAATCAATACTTTATGAAATGTTTGTTTATCTCTTAACAGATGATGTAACAAGTTTACTTTAGTGAAAAAGTTAGGAATATTATAAGAAACCTGTTCAATATTATCTAAAGGAGTTCCACTAACTGCAATAGATATTTTCTTCGGATTTTTAAAGTAATCGTATATTAATGCGTTCACATCCTCTGTCATTGTTGCAGAAAATAATATATTTTGTCTTTTTTCTGGGATAATATCAAAAATATTCATCAACTGAAAACGGAAACCTAAATCTAGCATTACATCCACCTCATCTATTACTAGCTTTTGTATGGATTTTAACTTTAAAGCATTGCTTAAACCCAAATCATACAAGCGCCCAGGCGTTGCTACAATAATATCTTGACCTTGTAAAATTGATTGTTTTTGAGTATTGATATTTGTACCTCCATAAACTCCAAGAACACGTACATTTATATAATTGGCTAGTTTTTCAATTTCATCTACAACTTGAATTACCAATTCACGAGTAGGAACCAAAACTAAAATTCTAGGATGTTGTTGTTTAGAAAATTTTAAATCGCGTAAAATTGGCATCATGTATGCAAAAGTTTTACCAGTACCTGTTTGCGCAATTCCTACAACATCTTTACCCGATCTTACTACAGAAAATGCTTGTTCTTGTATCGGAGTTGGGTTTTCAAAACCTAAATCGTCAATAGCGTACTGTAATTGATTTGAAAGGTCTAAATCGTTAAAAGTCATTTAAAAATCTTTTTGCAAAGGTACGTTTTATAAAACGTGTATCAACATAAGATTAAAGCAACAATTATTTGTAGTTTTGTTGTTTATTTTATTTAAGTTTAATGATAACAGATACACATACCCATTTATATTCTGAGCAGTTTGATGAAGACAGAAAAATGATGATTCAGCGTGCAAAAGATGCCGGTGTTTCTCGCTTTTTTATCCCTGCAATCGATTCTTCTTACACAGATAAAATGTTTGCTTTAGAAAAAGAAAACCCAAAAGATGTTTTTTTGATGATGGGTTTACATCCAACTTCTGTAAAAGAAAATTATAAAGAAGAATTAGTCCACGTAAAACAATGGATTGATAAAAGAAACTTTTTTGCTATTGGGGAAATTGGTATCGATTTATATTGGGATAAAAGTTTTTTGAAACAACAACAAGAGGCATTTAGAACGCAAATTAAATGGGCAAAAGAAAAAAAGCTACCAATTGTTATTCACTGTAGAGAAGCTTTTGATGAAATTTTTGAAGTACTTGAAAGTGAAAAAGACGATAATTTGAGGGGAATTTTTCATTGTTTTACAGGAAATTTGGAGCAAGCACAAAAGGCAATTTCTTACAATATGAAATTAGGAATTGGCGGAGTAGTTACTTTTAAAAACGGGAAAATTGATCAATTTTTAAAGGAAATAGATCTAAAGCATATTGTTTTAGAAACTGACGCACCCTATTTAGCCCCAAAACCTTTTAGAGGAAAAAGAAATGAAAGTGCTTATATAACAAATGTTGTAGATAAGTTAGTTGATATTTATAAATTATCTTTTGATGAAATTGCAAAAATCACAACAGATAATTCTAAAGTTGTTTTTGGGTTATAATGCAAGAAATTAAAACTACGTATTATAAAACACCTATAGGAATTGCAAAAATTACTGGTGATAAAAACGGAATTCAATCGGTTTCTGTTTTAGATGATGATACTGTTTCAGAAGATTTGTTAAATCAATCAGTTCCCTATTGTTTGCAAGAATGTGGGGTACAATTAGATGAATATTTTAAAGGACAAAGAGCTAGTTTTGGTTTGACTGTAAATCCGAAAGGAACTGATTTTCAAAAGAAAGTTTGGCAATCACTTTTAAAAATTCCTTACGGCAAAACAAGAAGTTATTTACAGCAAAGTAAAGCTTTAGGAGATATAAAAGCCATAAGAGCTGTGGCATCAGCAAATGGTAAAAATCCACTTTGGATTATTATTCCCTGCCATAGAGTTATTGGTTCTGATGGTTCTTTAACAGGTTATGCAGGTGGAATTTGGCGTAAAAAATGGTTGTTAAATCATGAGAACCCTGCTAAACAACAATCTCTTTTTTAATTTTATAATAATAAAACATAAAAAACATATTTTTACGTTAAGTACATATTGTTTTATATGCTTAAAAAATATCTTCTTTTACTTTTGTTACTTTTTGGATTTTCTATCCAATCGCAGACAATTTCTACAGATTATAGAAAGAGAAAGATAGTCGTAAAAACGGATACAATTCAATTAGACTCTGTACCACTAAATTCGCAAAGGTTTAAAGTTTTAAATATTGATGAAAAGGTAATTTTATCAAAGGAGTATCAAGTTGATTTTAACAATGCCATCTTAATTATCAATTCAAAAAAATATAAAAATATTATTGTTGAGTATTTTAGACTTCCTGATTTTTTAACCAAAACATACACTCCTTTTGATGAAAAATTGATTTTACAAAATACTGGTAATCAAGGAAAATTATACAGTTTAACTACAAATAAAAAAGCATCTGATATTAAACTTTTTGATGGTTTACAAACCAAAGGTTTTATATCGCGTGGCCTTACTTCTGGGAATAATCAAAATGCAGTAACTAATTCTGCATTAGATTTAGAAATATCTGGAAAATTGAATAAAAATGTAACCTTAAGAGCTAATATTTTTGACACGAATATTCCAATTCAAAACAATGGAGTTTCTCAAAACTTAACAGATTTTGATAGAATTTTTATTGAAATGTATACAGATAATTGGCGTGTAAAAGCAGGAGATTTATCTTTAGAGAATGATGAAACGTTCTTTTTCCCTTTTACCAAGCAAGTTTCAGGTTTAGAAGTTGAGGCTAATGTTACTGAAAATCTAAAAGTAGCTGCTTCCGGAGCTGTTGTTAGAGGTAAATTTAATAGGTATAATTTTACAGCTGTTGAAGGAAATCAAGGGCCGTATAAGATTTACGGAGCAAATAATGAGGCCTCAATTTTAATGATTGAGGGCGCAGAACAAGTGTACGTGAATGGAGCTCAAATTACAAGAGGAGAAAATGAAGATTATATCATAAATTACAATTTGGGTGAAATTACATTTAATACCACATTCCCTATTACAAATGATATGAGAATTTGGATCGATTTTCAATACGCAGAAAGAAATTATACACGCTTTATAACTTATGATAAAGCAGAATATAATGGAGAAAAATTTAGCGTTGCTGGGTATTTTTATTCAGAAAATGATGCAAAAAATCAACCTATAAAGCAGAGTTTATCTACAGAGCAAAAAGAAATTTTAGCAAATGCAGGCAATAATACTGATGCAATGTTTTCTGAAAGTGCATTTTTAGATGTGTTTGACGAAAATAAAATTTTATACAAAAAAGTTACTGCAGGCAATCAAGAATATTTTGAGTATTCTACTAATCAAACAGATGAATTGTATACGGTTACTTTTACAAATGTTGGCATAAATAATGGAGATTATTTTTTAGATACCACCATTGCAACTGGTAGTATTTTTAAATTTGTAGGCATAAATCAAGGTGATTACAGCCCAATTGTTAAACTAATTGCGCCTACAAAATCGCAATTATTTATTGTAAAATCTACAATGAATCCATCTAAAAAATCAGTTGTAAATACAGAGCTTGCTTTTAGTAATAACGATTTAAATTTATTTTCAAATATTGATGATGAAAATAATGTAGATATGGCAGTTAAAGTGGATTGGCAACAAACTCTAATCGATAAAAAATGGCAACTGAAAACCAAAATAAGTCATGAATATGCAGGTGAAAATTTTTTCACAGATAGACGTTGGGAATCTGTAGAGTTTAATAGAGATTGGAATGTTACAACAAATAAAGCTACAAAAAACTACTTTCAATCAGAATTGAATCTGACCAACAAGAAATTAGATTTTGTTTTATATCGTTTTAATAATCTTAGTTACAATAATGGTTTTGAAGGAAGTAAGCATGAATTACAATCAAAAATAAATGTAGGTAAAACGAGTTTTTTTACAGATGCCAGTTACTTATCAAATTCATCTAATATAGAAGACAACTTTTTTTTTAGAGCTAAAGCAAAAGCCGAACGTTATTTTAAAAAGGCATGGTTAGGAGCTTTTGTTAATTTTGAAACCAATTCTAGAAAAAATATAAATACCAATCAATTTATAAATACAAGTCATCGTTTTAAAGATTATGAAGCCTATCTTGGAGTTGGAGATTCTACTAAAATATTCGTTAAAATTGGTCTTAATTACAGAAATAACGACAGCATAAAATCCAATCAATTTAAGGAAATAAACAATAGAAAAACATTTTACATAAATAGTAAACTGATACAAAATACAAATACAAATTTGACTGTATTTGCAAATTATAGAATTACCCAAAATAATTTTACTGAAAATGAAAAAGCATTGAATTCAAGAGTACTTTTCAATCAAAAATTATTTGATAATTTTATAAGCTTAAGCACGGTTTATGAAACTTCTTCAGGAAACGTAGCAAGGCAAGATTTTGTGTATGTGCAAACAGAACCTGGTTTGGGTTTTTATACTTGGATTGATTATAATGGAGATGGAATTAAAGATTTTGATGAGTTTGAAATTGCATTATTTCAGGATCAAGCCAATTACCTAAGATTGCCAAAACCAAATTTAAGATTTATAGCAACTCAACGCGCAAAATGGAATCAAACTTTAAGTGTTAATTTAAAAAAATGGGGAGAACAAAAAGGATTTAAAAAGTTTCTTTCGCACTTTTATAATCAGAGTTTTTTATCCGTTGAAAACGAACAAGAAAGAAGCAATAATTCATTTCAATTAAATCCTTTTGATTTTGATGAAAATACTTTGGTTAGCTTAAACTTAAGCTTTAGAAATAGTTTGTACTTTAATAAAGATTTACAAAAAAATAGTGTAACTTTTACTTATGCAAACTCACAAATAAAACAGCAATATTTTATTGGAAATCAAGAGAATAATATAAATTTACATCAGTTAGATTATACTCATAAATTTGGAGATTTTTGGTTGATAGATTTTATGTTAAAATCCTCAGAAAACATCTTAGAAACAGAAAATTTTACAGACAGAAATTATAAAATTGATGCAAAGGAAATTGAACCTAAAATTAGTTTTTTATACAATGCAAATAATCGCTTCTCATTGTTTTACCATTACAAGAATAAAGAAAATCAATTACAAGATTTTGAGAGTTTAAATCAACAAAAATTTGGAGTTGAGTATTATTACATTAGCAAAGCAAAAAATCAAGTTTCTGCTAATGTAAATGTGTTTTTAAATGATTTTATAGGAGATGTAAATACGCCAACAGCCTACCAAATGTTAGAGGGTTTACAAGCAGGGCAAAACTATACTTGGAATTTGATTTTTAATAGAAAATTAAACTCATTTTTAAATCTTAATTTAAGTTATTTGGGTAGAAAAAGTAAAAACTCTAAAGCCATTCATACAGGTAGTGTGCAATTAAGAGCTAATTTTTAATTAAACGTTAATTAACGCAACCTTTTGGGCTTTTAATCGTCTATTATACGTATTGTTGCATTTTAATAATTAACTCTTATTGTAATTATTTGGCACAATCATTGTTAAAGTAGTGTAAATAAATATTTAAAAATTAAACATTATGAAAAAAATTACATTATTATTTCTCGTATTCGTTAGTGCTATTTCATTTGCTCAACAGGGTATTTTAGATTCTCCTCAAGATGTAGATAAAAAACAAGAATTAAAATTAAATGCTTTTAGTTTAATAGCATTTTCATCTTTAGATGCCTCGTATGAATATTTATTAAACAAAGATTCATCATTTGGGGTATCTGTATTTTATAATTTCGGCAGTGTAGATAACGATGTTTATTTTCCAAGAAAGTTTTCGATAACACCATACTACAGATGGTTTTTTACTGAATCGAGATTTGCAAGGGGCTTTTTTGTTGAAGGATTTGGTATGCTAAATACTTATGAAGATGAGGTTTTTTATTATGACCAAAATAACTACAGAGAGGAAATAGAAAAGGAAACAGGGTTTGCCTTAGGTATTTCTGTAGGGGGTAAATTTGTTATAAAATCTGGTTTTACAGCAGAAATCTCTCTGGGTGTTGGTAGAAACTTATTTGATAATGATAGAGATGATTATATTGAAAACAGTTTAGTTACAAGAGGGGGAATTTCATTAGGTTACAGATTTTAGTGTTAAACTGATAGAATTTATTATTTTTGAACTTAATTTAAGGCTCTTTAGTACATAAAATAAATTCAATGAAAAAATTAATTCTACTTTTTACAATATTCATCACTTCTTTTTCATTTTCTCAAACAGAAGTAAAATTAGATATTGGAGATGCTTTAGTTATAAGAGCTTTAGAATTTTCTTATGAAAAGTACATAAATGAGGAGTCTTCATTTGGTATTTCTGCTCTTTTTAATTTAGCAAAGCAAGATATTGATTTTCGCTACAACGAAAATGTAATGATAACTCCCTATTATCGTCATTATTTTACAAGTGAATATAATTGGAACTTTTTTGGAGAGGGTTTTATAGGGATAAATTCAGGTAAAAAAGAAGCTATAGAAGATTCTGGTGATTTTGATTTAAAATATACAGATGCGGCTTTAGGTATTGCTGTAGGAACAAAATACGTTGCAAAAGGAGGATTGGTATTAGATATTTACGGTGGTTTAGGCCGTAATTTATTCGGATCAGATTCTCCTGTTTTAGTACCAAGAATTGGTTTTAATATTGGTTGGAGGTTTTAAATTAAAGTGTTAATGCAATTAATTAAGCATAAAACTTTATAAATATTAATTTGTAACGTTCCCTAATTTTCTGCTACATATAATTAAAGATTATATATGTATTCAGCAGGCAATTCAGTTCAGTCGGTAAAAAAAGTGTTAAGACATCCGTCTAGAAAAAAAGAACGTAAACTTTTTTTTGATAAAACAAATCGATTGAACATTGCTAAAAGAAAAACTATTTTAAATTCGGATAAAAAAAACACATTATCTGATAACGAAGCTCAACTTATAAGAACAAAACTCTTCAAAGAAAGAAAAAAGGAAAGAATTAAAAATATTATTATTTTTATAATATCAATTTTTGTAACTATTATTTCATTTAAAATATTACTTATTCCTTTCAAACAAATACTTTAAAAAACAAAATCCTCATCAAAATTAAAATTGATGAGGATTATTATTTGAGAAAAATAGATGTTAAATATCCATTTTCTGCAACCACGTTTTTACATCAACTTCAGCTTTTATAATTTCTTTTAATTCTGATATTGCAACGCGTTTTTGTTCCATGGTATCTCTATGTCTTATTGTCACAGAGTCATCTTCTAAAGAATCATGATCTACTGTAATACAAAAAGGTGTACCTGCTGCATCTTGTCTTCTATAACGTTTACCAACTGCATCTTTTTCATCATAAAATACATTGAAATCCCATTTTAAATCCTCCATAATTTTACGAGCAACCTCTGGTAATCCATCTTTTTTAACCAAAGGCAAAACTGCTGCTTTAAATGGGGCTAAAACTGCGGGTAACTTTAACACAGTTCTTGTTGTTCCGTTATCCAAAGCTTCTTCTTGTAGGGCTTTAGAAAAAATAGCTAAAAACATTCTGTCTAAACCAATAGAGGTTTCTACAACATAGGGCACATAACTTTTATTTTCTTCATGGTCAAAATACTGTAGTTTTTTACCTGAAAATTTTTCGTGTGCTTTTAAATCGAAATCTGTTCTGGAATGAATTCCTTCTAGTTCTTTAAATCCGAAAGGAAAATTAAATTCGATATCTGCTGCTGCATCTGCATAATGTGCTAATTTGTCATGGTCGTGAAAACGATAGTTTTCTTGTCCCATTCCTAATGATAAATGCCATTTTAAACGGGTTTCTTTCCAAGTATTATACCATTCTTTCTGAGTGCCGGGTTTTACAAAAAATTGCATTTCCATTTGTTCAAACTCACGCATTCTAAAAATAAATTGTCTTGCAACAATCTCATTTCTAAAGGCTTTACCTGTTTGTGCAATTCCGAAAGGAATTTTCATGCGTCCAGTTTTTTGAACATTTAAAAAGTTTACAAAAATACCTTGAGCAGTTTCTGGTCTTAGATAAACCTGTGTGGAGTTTTCTGCTGAAGCTCCAATTTGTGTTCCAAACATTAGGTTAAATTGCTTTACTTCTGTCCAATTTTTAGAACCAGAAGCTGGGCAACCAATACCTAAATCTACAATCAATTGTTTAAAACCAACCAAATCACTTTCTTCTTGAACTCTTGTGAGTTCAGCAGAAATTTCATCAATTTGTTTTTGTCTTCTAATTACATTTTGATTGGTAGCTCTAAATTCTTCTTCATTAAAAGCATCACCAAAACGCTTTTGAGCTTTAGCAATATCTTTTTGTATTTTTTGATTTATTTTTTCTCTAAAATCTTCAACTAAAACATCTGCTCTGTATCTTTTTTTAGAATCTTTATTGTCAATCAAAGGATCGTTAAACGCATCTACATGTCCAGAAGCTTTCCAAGTTGTGGGGTGCATTAAAATTGCAGCATCAATACCCACAATATTTTCATGCATTTGTACCATTGCTTTCCACCAATAATCTCTAATATTCTTTTTTAGCTCAACTCCATTTTGAGCATAATCGTACACCGCGCTTAATCCATCATAAATTTCAGAAGATTGAAATACATAACCATATTCTTTTGCGTGCGATAAAACTTTTTTAAACTGATCTTCTTGTTTTGCCATAATGAGCGCAAATATAAACGTTTACTAAAGTTTTTCAATAAAAAACTATCGTACTTTTTTACAACTATAAATAAATGCGGGAGGAAAGTTTAATAGTTCAAACTCTAATGTTATTGCTTCTTTAAATACTCTTTTTAACTTTTTAAAATAAGTTAAACTATATTGATATTGAATAAAAGTACCATTATCAACTAAGGCTTCAAAAGATTTTTTTAAGATTAAATTCGAAATATTTTCTGGAATTATTGTGAGGGGTAAACTAGAAATAATATAATCAGTTTTATTTAGGTTTTGCTTGTTTAATTCTTCTTTAATATTTTCTGCGGATGATTTTACAACAATTAATTGTGGATGTTTTAATGCGATTAACTGATTGTAAAAATAATCATTAATCTCAAAGCAAATTAAGATTGAATCTGGAGATAACTTTTCTAAAATATAAGCAGTAATTGCACCATTTCCTGATCCTAATTCAACAAATACTTTTGCATTTTTAAAGTCAATTTTTCTTAACATTCTTTTGGATAAAAATCGAGAACTTGGAGCAACCGTTCCAAATGTATTCATGTTTTTTAGGGCTTCACTGAAAAATTTTATTCTACTTGACAATCTTATTTCTTATTTATTAACTATATTTCTAAAAAAATGCTGCGTAAAGATGAGACTTTTAAAAGACTTATTCTATCTTTTTTATCCAAAATCATGTGTGGTTTGTGATGAGAAGCTGATAGAAAACGAGAATGTAATCTGTACAATTTGTAGGCACGATTTACCTCTTACTAACTTTAAAGATTATAAAAACAACAAAATAACCCAAACCTTTTTTGGTAGAGTTTTAATTGAAAAAGGATATGCACTATTGCTATATAGAAAAAAGGGAAGTACATTAAAATTAATTCACGACTTAAAGTATAAAGATAATGAAGAAATTGGAGTTTTCTTTGGGAATTGGTTGGGAGAAATTTTATCAGAAAATCAAGAGTTTGAGAATATAGATTATATTATTCCAGTGCCCTTACACCCGAAAAAACTAAGGGAAAGAGGTTATAATCAAGTTAAAAAATTTGGAGAACAGCTAAGTTTTTATTTAAAAATTCCTTTATTAGAAAATAAATTAATTAGAACTTCATCAACCAAAACACAAACTTTTAAAGCTCGTTTTGAACGTTTTAATAATATTGACACAAAATTTCTTATAGAAAATACAGCTTATTTTAACAATAAACATGTTTTAATAATTGATGATGTAATAACAACAGGTGCAACTTTAGAGGCTTGTGCTACAGAATTTTTAAAGTCAGAAAATTGTAAAATTAGCATTTTGGCAATGGCCTACACAGAGTGAATTTTATGATTTTATATTCGAAAATTAGTTGTTAATTTGTATAAAATTTATTTTTTGTGAAAACCATTTTTAAATTTCTATATTTAATTGTTGCAGTTCTTTTTATTTCAAATTGCGCTAGAACTGGAAGACCAGAAGGAGGTCCAAAAGATGAAAATGCGCCTTTATTTGTAATAGCCAAGCCCGCTTATGAAAGTACAAAATTTGATGAAAAAGAAATTAAATTAGAGTTTGACGAGTTCATTAAATTAAAGGATTTAAATAAGCAATTTGTGGTTTCTCCACCAATGAAAAATCCACCGATTATTAGTCCTCAAGGTACAGCAAGCAAAGAAATTAATATTGAAATTTTAGACACTTTACAACAGAATACAACTTATATCTTAAATTTTGGAAATGCAGTAGAAGACAACAATGAAGGAAATCAATTAGAGAATTTTAAATATGTTTTTTCTACTGGAGATTATATAGATTCCTTAACTACAGTTGGTGTAATTAAAGATTCAAAATTGTTAGAAACCCCTAAAAGTGTAAATGTTTTACTTTATAGAATTGATACAGCATTCAATGACTCTATTATATACAAAAAGAAACCAAATTACATTACAAATACATTAGATACTACAGTTTTTAACTTTAGTAATTTAAGAAAAGGAAAATATATGATGATAGCTTTAAAAGAGGCTATTAGTGATTATATTTTTAATCCAGAAACGGATAAAATTGGTTTTGTTTCAGATACTATTTCTTTGCCAAAAGACAGTATTATTAAAAAGCCAATTGTGCTATTCCAAGAAAATTTGCCATATGAATTTAAAAAAGGGAAAGAAGTTACAAAAGGTAAAATTGAATTTGGTTTTACTGGTAATGCAAAAAATCTAAAAGTAAATTTACTTTCAAAAGTACCAGATACCTTTAAAAGTGTTTCTAAATTTATGAAAGACAAAGACACTTTAAATTATTGGTTTACACCTATTGATGTGGATTCTTTGAATTTTATAATAGCTAATAATGACTTTTTAGACACAATTACAGTAAAGTTGAGAAAAAAGAAATTAGACTCACTAGAAATAAGTTCATCTATTAGAGGAGCTTTGCATTTTAGAGATACCTTTTTCTTAAAAAGTAACAACCCAATTGTAAAAATTGATACAAGTAAAATAAGCCTCTTTGATAAAGACACGCTTGCTGTAAATTATAAAGTGTTAGCGTCTAAAAAGGAAAATAAAGTTGGTTTTATTTTTACTAAAAAGCCAAAAGAAAAATACAATTTTAAAGCCTTACCAAATGCTTTTAATGATGTTTTTGGGATACAAAATGATACACTTGCTTATAAATTTTCTACTAAGGAAATTGATGATTATGGAAGAATTACGTTAAATATTAATAATGTAAACGGAAAGAATTTAATTATAGAGCTACTCTCTGGCAATAAACAAGATGAACTTGTAGAACGTCAATTTATTACCACTTCAGGAAAAATTATTTTCGATTTATTAGAGCCTAAAAAATATACAATTAGAGCTATAATTGATGAAAACAAGAATAATAAATGGGATACAGGAAGTTATCTTAAAAAACGGTTTGCTGAAAGAATAATTTATAATGAGGCCATAAATAAAGTTGCACTACGAGCTAATTTTTTCTTAGAAGAGAATTTTACGGTTGATTGAGTTATGAAAATACTGATTTTGGCTACCTGCTAATTCTAAGAACTAGAAGTGTAAAGCTTGATCTAAATCTTCAATTAAATCTGCTATATCTTCAATACCAACGCTTAATCTTACTAAAGAATTTGTAATACCAATTTTTAATCTTTTTTCTTCTGGTATTGATCCGTGAGACATGGTTACAGGATGATTCACTAAACTTTCTACACCACCCAAAGATTCTGCAAGTGTGAATAGTTTTGTGTTTTCTAAAAATTTAAAAGTGGCAGTTTTGCTATTGTCTTTTAGTTGAAAAGAAACCATACCTCCAAAATCTTTCATTTGCTTTTTGGCAATTTCATAACTAGAATGACTTTTTAAACCTGGATAATATACCCTGTCAACCTTAATATGATTTGATAGAAAATCTGCAATTTGTTTACCATTTTCGCAATGTCTTTGCATTCTAACGTGAAGCGTTTTAATACCTCTTAATGCTAAAAAAGAATCCATAGGAGATGCAATAGCGCCTGCTGCGAACTGGATAAAATACAAATCCTCTGCCAACTTAGCGTCTTTTACTATTAAAGCACCCATAATTAAATCTGAATGCCCTCCTAAATATTTTGTTGCAGAATGCATTACAATATCTGCTCCCAAATTTAAAGGTTGTTGTAAATATGGTGTTGCAAATGTATTGTCTACAGCAATTATAATATCAGTGTTTTTAGTTTTTATTGCTGATGAAATTGCTTTTATATCTGCAATTTTCATCAACGGATTTGTAGGTGTTTCTAACCAAACTAATTTGGTTTTTTCTGTGATTTTTTCAGAAATATTAGAAACCAAATCCATATCTACAAATGAAAAAATCAAGCCGTATTTCTGAAACAATTGGGTAAACATTCTGTAAGTTCCGCCATATAAATCATCTCCGGCAATTATTTCATCTCCAGGTTTAAGCAGTCTTAAAACACAATCTATGGCTGCCATTCCTGATGAAAAAGCAAATCCGTGTGTTCCGTTTTCTAAAGCAGTAAAGCTTTTTTCTAAAGCAGTTCTTGTTGGGTTTGTTCCTCTTGCATAGGCATATCCTTTATGTGTTCCAGGGCTAGATTGTGCAAATGTTGATGTTAAAAATACAGGAGGCATTACAGCACCTGTTGTTTCTTCTGGTTTTTGCCCTCCATGAATTGCTTTGGTGTCGAATTTCATTTTTCTGATTTGTTTCTGATGATAATTATGCAGTAAAATTAAATACCTCTACAAGTGCATAAAAATGGTTAGCCCTGATTGAACGACTTGTTTGAGCTCTTTTTGAGGTACGAAAAAAAGCGAGTAGTGAAAGCAGGAAATAGCTTCTACAAAAACTTTTTAATAGCTCTTATGATACCATAATGTATGCCTTCATGAAAATTGTTAAAGGGAATTGCATTTTCCATATCACTTAATTCAAAACCGGTACTTGTTGGATATTTTTGGTAGTTTTCAAAAATACCAGCTTCAAAATCTTCTTGAAGTGTATCTGGCAAGCCTATGAGTAACTCTTTAACTTCATCAAATTCTTCTGCTGTAAAATTTTTTTCGGGAGCGGTGCCTTTTCTGTATCCATCAATTAAATGGTCTGGGCATAAGGGGGTTAAACCGGATAATTTGTAATGCAACAATTGCTGAGTAACTACTAAATGAGCTACATTCCATGCAATATTATTTTTAAATCCTTCAGGGATTTTGTGAATTTGCTCTAGGGTTAAGCCTTCTAATTCTTTTAAAACGAGTTCTCTCGATTTTTTTAAAATATCAAATTGTACATTCATTTTTTTACTATAATTTTGATAGTGTAAATATAATTTATTAAAAATGAAGAAAGTCTATTTTTTACAAACTTGTGATACCTGCAAAAGAATTTTAAAGGAGGTAAATACAGCGGGTTTTGAAATACGAGAAATAAAATCAAACCCAATTTCAGCTAAAGAATTGGAAGAAATGCATCTGCTTTCAGAAAGTTATGAGGCATTATTTAACAAAAGAGCAAGACTTTATAAATCTATGGATTTGAAAAATCAGGATTTAGAAGAACAGAATTTTAAACAATTTTTATTGCAGGAATACACGTTTTTAAAACGTCCTGTTTTTATTGTTGATAAAGAAATATTTATTGGTAATAGTAAAAAAGTTATCGAAAAACTAAAAGAGAAGATTGGTTAAACCTTCTCTTTTCTGTCTTTTAATCTGTATTCATTTCAATGTCTGACTTAGACATCATTTCTGCCAATTCATCTGTTGTTAAATTGGTTTTAATTCCAAATAATATCAATTTATCATTGTCACTATTTGCCTGTAATACAATTTCTTTAACCATTTCATTTTTTTCTAAGATATAAAAAGCGGCTCTGCTGTCATCACTTTTTACGCGAGCCATAGTTTTTAACTTATTTTTTCTTAAATATTTTTTGAAATCTTTAGATACTGACGCATCATCGTTATTAAAAATCATTAGTTTAAAATCTCCTGATTTTTTCAATAGTTTTTGCAGATCGTCATTGTCATCATTATTTAAAAAAGAACCCGCTAAAGATGCTGATAAGTTGATAGAAAAAGCGGATTGATCTTGGTGTTTTTTATAAAACTTTTTAAAAGTAGTTTCTTGTGCAACTGCACTTACCATAAATAAGCTGCATAAAATAATTGTGAGTTTTTTCATAATTCTTGGTTTTCTTTTAAGACGATAAACCAAGTGATTTGTTACATCATGTATTTTTTTATCAAAATATATATGCTTTTTTTAAGCTTTCTGCTTCTTTTTTTGCACTCCAGTTTTCAAGAATTTCGGCTCTTGCTTCTTTACCTAAATGTGGTATTTTTTTTGTGATGGATTGCTCTAGAAGTTTTTCTAATTCAATGCTATTTCCAGCTTCAAATAAATAACCATTTTTATGATGGGTAATTAATGCTGAATGTACGCCAACATTTTTTGTGGCAATCACATTGCATTCGCAACTCATGGCTTCTGCCGTTACCAAAGAAAATCCTTCAGAGAAACTTGGTGCAACTACTATTTTTGCGGCTTGGTAATAAGAAATTATATCTTTTGTTTCATTTACAAAATAAACTTGATTTTCTATTTGGTGTCTTTTTATAATTTCTTGTAATTCTTGTAAAAAGTCTGGTTTATCTATTTGCCCAACGATTGCCAATGCCCAATTATTGTACTTTTTTAAAACTTTTGCAGCCTCTAACAATACAATTTGACCCTTTGCTTTTCTAACTCTACCAGCGTTTAAAATAATATTTTCTTGCTGTATTTTTTTTAGAGAAGCATTTTTTTTAGGAACAAATTTATGTATACGAACTCCATGACCAATAACTGTATTAACAATTCCTAAATTTTCACCCATACTTTTAATAAGTGTAATTACTTTATCTACTTTTTTTAGTAAGAAAAGTGTTAATCCAGACGGTTTCGTTTCTGCGTGTCTAGTTGCAATTAAAGTAAATTTAGCACCAAAAAACCTATATAAAAGCATTTTGAGGATTTCATTATTTCTGTGGCAGTGTACTACAGTTTTTACATTAGAAAACAGAAGGGATTTTAACTTTGAAGTATCAATTCGATTTCCATCAATATTAGAACCATAAACATAGGTTTTGAATTCATCTTCAAAAAAAGGAAGCACATTTTCAATACTTCTAGTAACTCCTGTTTTTCGTTTATGAAAATGTGTGTGAATTAATATTGGTTTCAAATATTATTTGTTTTGATTTTTAAGCGAATTTACGTTCAATAATTTCCATAAAACGAATTTCTAAATCTTCTTGTTCAGACCAATCGTAATCTGGTTTTACCATTTTGTTGATGAAATTTTTTGCATCATTCTCAGATTTAAACGTATTTAATTGAGACACAACTCTATTATAGTTTTCTTGATCTCCATCAAATAATTTTTTAACAAATGCAATTCTATCATTTAAACCAATTTGAACATTCTTTGCTAGTTTATCATTTAAAGATTTTGGTTGCGCATTTTCAAATAAATCCGCCATTAAATCAACAGAAATAGTGTCTTGCAATTCTTCTTCTAAAGACATTGTTTTGCGTTCCTCTACTTTTATAACATCACTTAAAATTGGTGAATCAGATTCATTTTTTTCAATTTTATCTTCAGAAACTTCTTCTATTATTTCTTTTGGAGTAAACATTAAATCTTCTAACTCATCAAAAGGTTGTTCTGTAATTTCTTCAACTTGATGTGTTGTCTCTTTTTCTGCAAGTTTAGTTACAGGTTTAATTTCTGGAGTTAAACTTTCTTCTTTTTTTGGAGTTGATTCTGGTTCATCTATTAAATCATAAACTACTTTTGCTTCATCAGTTTCATTTTCATCTATTTTTTCGTCAATAGGGTTTTCTTTTGCTTCAAAAGCTGCAGACACTTGTTTTAGCAGTTCTTCCTTGGGTATTTCTAAACCAGGAGTTGTATTTACATATTCTTCAACAAATGCCAACATTGATAGTTTTTCATAAACTGCTTTTGATTTTTCTTTTAGAGCAAACACATCGTCCTTATTTTTCATTGTTAAAATGCTATGTGCTAAACTAATTAAATCTGCTTCTAATTTTTTGTGCATAAGTTGTATGTTGATATTAAGTTTTGCTTTGATTTATTTATAAATTTGTAAGCGTTTAAAATTAAACAATTTTATAAAACAATAACGCCTAAAAATTACAAAATGTTTCTTGAAAATACAGTAAATCATACAGAACAATTTGGGTGGATAGAAGTAATCTGTGGTTCTATGTTTTCTGGTAAAACCGAAGAGTTAATCAGGCGTTTAAAACGTGCGAAATTTGCCAAACAAAATGTTGAAATTTTTAAACCTGCTGTTGATACGCGTTATGATGAGGAAGAGGTAGTTTCTCATAATGATAATAGAATTCGTTCAACCCCAGTTCCTGTATCTTCAAACATTAGATTGTTGGCAAATAATGTAGATGTTGTTGGTATTGATGAAGCTCAGTTTTTTGATGATGAAATTGTTGCAGTTTGTAATGATTTAGCAAATAGAGGAATTCGTGTAATTGTAGCTGGTTTAGATATGGATTTTAAAGGAAAACCTTTTGGCCCAATGCCCGCTTTAATGGCAACAGCAGAATACGTTACTAAAGTACATGCAGTTTGCACACATACAGGGAATTTGGCGCATTATAGTTTTAGAAAAGCACAAAATGATGATTTAGTCTTGTTGGGTGAAACTCAAGAATACGAACCATTAAGCAGAGCTGCTTATTATAAGGCCTTGCAAAAACAACAAGAAAGTACAATTTTAGACAAACAGCAAGCTGATATGCTTGAAAAAAATCAGGATAAGAAGGATGCTTAATTAAGTTCATAATAAATGAATAATCATGTTACAGTTTTAGAAATTGATGGAAATGCATTAAAGCATAACCTAAATTATTTTAAGCAAAAACTGAATCCTGAAACTAAAATTTTGGCTGTAGTTAAAGCTTTTGGTTATGGTTCTGATGGCGTTCAAGTGGCACAATTCCTGCAAAATAAAGTAGATTATTTTGCAGTGGCTTACGCTCACGAAGGTATTGCGCTAAGAGAAGCAAATGTAAAAACACCCATTTTGGTTTTACATCCACAAATTCAGAATTTACAAGCTATCGTTGATTATAAATTAGAACCTAATTTATACAATTTCAAAATATTTGATGCCTTTTTAGAGTTAGCAGACCGTTCAATTCTATTAAACTATCCAGTTCATTTAAAATTTAATACAGGCCTAAATAGGTTAGGATTCTGGCATAATGATATTCCCAAGATATTAGCAACTGTAAAAGCAAATAGTCATGTGAAAATTCAATCTCTGTTTTCTCATTTGGCGGCTAGCGAAGATTTAGAGGAACAAGAATTTACAAATAATCAATTAAATAATTTTGCTTACATCGCTAAACAATTTTATAAACATTTAGATAATAAGCCAATTCTTCATACTTTAAATACTTCTGGAGTTGTAAATTATTCCAAATCTCAATTTGATATGGTTAGGATTGGCATTGGTTTATATGGCTTTGGAAACGATGAGAAAGAAACATCATGTTTAAAAAACACTCATAATTTAAAGTCTATTATCTCTCAGATACATTTAATAAAACCAGGAGAAACTGTTGGTTACAATAGAGCTTTTGTTGCTAAAAGTAATACTAAATCAGCGACTATTCCTATAGGTCATGCAGATGGTTTATCAAGAAAACTAGGTAATGAAAAGGGTTTCGTACTAATTAAAAATCAAAAAGCAAAAATAATTGGGAATGTTTGCATGGATATGATTATGGTTGATGTTACTAATATTGATTGTAAAGAAGGTGATGAAGTTATAATTTTTAATAGTCAAAAAATGATTCAAAATAATGCGAAAATTTCTGAAACAATTGTTTATGAAACTTTAACTGCCATTTCACAACGTGTTAAAAAAAAGTTAAAGAAATAAAAAATTCTTACATTAGCATAACTAACTAATTTAAAAATAGAATATAATATGGGTATGCTCAAAGAATTTAAAGAATTTGCCATGAAAGGCAATCTTGTAGACATTGCTGTTGGTTTTGTAATGGGTGCAGCATTTAAGCAAGTAGTTACGTCTTTCACAGGAGGTATAGTTTCTCCTTTAATTGGTTTGGTATTTAAGGCTGATTTTAAGGATTTAAAATGGATTGCAAAAGAAGGTACTTTAAATGATGCTGGTGAAAAAGTTGGAGAAGTAGCTATACTTTATGGAGATTTTATTACAAATGTAATTGATTTTGTTATTGTTGCTTTTGTAATGTTTATGATTGTTAAAGGTGTGAATGCTACTAAAAAGAAAGAAGAGCCAGCACCAGAAGCTCCTAAAGGGCCTAGTCAAGAAGATTTACTAGCGGAAATAAGAGATTTATTAGCCAAACAGAAATAAATTTTATAGAATATTGTAACAAGCCTAAACTTAAGTTTGGGCTTTTTTTATCTTAAATAGTTACATTTATAATATGAATTTTAAATTTTTATTGATTTTTATTTTATTAAGTAATCTCAATTATTTTTCGCAACAAAACACCAATAAGAAAATGAAAAACAAATTTGAACCAAAAGAAGGAGAAGTTTTGTTTTTTATTGGTCAAGATCTGGAAGCTGTAGGTGGTTTAGATAAATACAATAAAGGTTATTTAAACACATTTGAAATTCCTGCGGGAATAACGGCCTATACCAATTTATCTCCTGGAGATTATTCTTTTGGTTACGCCATTAAAGGTTTAGATGGCACAAAAAACAAAGCAAATTGGGGAGCAGGCGATTCTTGTTTACAATTCTATGTAAACAATCCAAAATTCAAAAATTCCATGATGGCTATTGGATTGTCCATGGTAAATCATGAAAAAAAAATTGCTAAAGGAAAACATGATAAACTAATAAGAGAATTTGGAGAATGGATTAGTAGTCTTAAAAGACCAATTTTTTTAAGAATTGGTTATGAGTTTGATGGCTGGGAATGGAATAATTATAAGAAAAAGTATTTTCTAGGTGCTTGGAAACGAATTCATAAAATATTTACAGAAATGAAAGTTAATAATGTGGCTTACGTTTGGCAATCTAAAGGAACAGGTTCTGATCAAAAAATTTTAGAAGATTGGTATCCAGGAGATGAGTATGTAGATTGGTGTGGTTATTCTTATTTTAATAATCCAGATACTGAAATGATTACTTTTGCAAGAAAACACAAAAAACCAGTTTTTATTGCAGAAGCATGCCCAGTTTTAAAAGATAAATATGGGAAATTCCACGCTAATCTTGCAAACGAAACCGAAGCAAAACAGGTTTGGCAAGAATGGTTTGTTCCTTTTTTTAAGGTGATAAATGATAATCTTGATGTTGTAAAAGCATTTAGTTACATAAACGTAGAGTGGAAATCTCAAATAATGTGGCAAAATAATGACTATTTCAAAAACGTAGATTCTAGAATTCAAAAAAGCGAGTTTATTTCAAAAAAATGGTTGCAAGAAGTCAATAAGCCTTTGTATTTAAAAGCAAATGATTTTTAATTAATATTTACCACTTTCTTCCAATCACAAAATTTCAGATATAGTATCTTTGTGCCTTCATTATGAAGTTAAAAATATGCAGAAAAATAGAATCCTAAAATATATTGAAGATGTATTGACAAACATGCCTTCAGATTGGTTAAAACTAACAACCCATAGATTAGATATCTATGATGAAGCAAAAGCTAAAACTAAATTTTTAGAACAATTTACAAACTTATTTGAGCATAATAATGCTGATAAAATTGCTTTAGAAAATTTACCAACAGCTTATGATTACATTCGCCTAGGGCATCCTTTATCTTGTGTTTTAGAATGGACAATTGGGCGTCTAACAGATCGAAATACAAATAATATTATTAGTTTTTCTTCAAAGACGATTCCTGTTTTAGCCATTTTAAGAAAAAACTTATTATCAAATAAAAAAACTCGAATTCTTTACATTGAAGAAATAACCACTTTTTTCAATCCAGAAATTGTAAAAAATATTTATGGCTATCAATTTGATTTCAAAAAACTTAAATCTGCTGAGGATTTTGAAAAATTTGAAGGAAGTACTATTTTAATTTCTCAAACAGAAGCGCTTTATGATTTCAATATAAACGCAAATATTGATTTTTCCGTCAATTTTAGTGAACAATTAGGAAGTGTTTTGTTGATAAATGGCGTTAAAAATAAAAATTATATTTCAGACATTCAACATGTAAGGAGAAGAGAAACCATTGCAATGACGCCCATAAACACATTAGCTATTTTGCAATCTTTGGTGTCGGAGTCTATTTTTGAACAAAAAAACATTGATACTGTATCAAGTAAAAAAATAGTTTTAAAAACGATTAAAGAAATTACAGAAACTAACCTAAAGCCTTTAGTAGCTTCCAGTGGTTTATCTATGCAATATGCTATAATGATGGGTTCAGTTGATGATGCATTAGAAAATCATCCCAACAAAAAAATTAAATTTATTGTTCCTCCAAATTGCTATGGAGGCACAAATGATCAAGCAAGAAGAGTTGCTGCTTGTTTAAAAAATGTTGAAATTGTTGATTTACCTGTGGATGGCGATAATGATATGGTAAAAAGTATTGATACTGTTTTAACTAAAATTGCAACCGAAGACGCAATTCCTTATATCATTGCAGAGATACCAACAAATCCAAGAGTTGAAGTACCAAATCTTACTGATTTAAAAAGTGTTTTAACTAAAAAGCGATATACAAAATTAGGCGAGTTAGCTGTTGATCCTGTTTTTATTTTAGACCAAACATTTTGTCCGAATGTACATTTTTTAGGAGAAGGTAAAATATTATCTTCAGTAAGAACAATTTCTTATGCAAGTGGTTCCAAATTCCCAAGTGGAGGAAAATGTACAGCTGGTTATTGTGTTGGTAACGATATGACAGAGAATTTAATGCAAAAAATAGCACTTCATCTAAAACTTTGTGATAATGAAGCTACAAATTATCAATATGAAATATTGGCAAAGCAAATGCCTTCTATGAATCAAAGAATTATAAATGCTTATCAAAATACTCGTGATTTTGTTAATTTTATTCAAGAAGCTTTACCAGAATCAAAAATAAATTTTGTTTCAAAAGACCTAGCTCAACAAAGTTTTATGCCTTCTGTATTTTCTTTGGATTTACCCACAAAAGGAAATTCTGAGGCCGAAAAAGAAACTTACAAACGAGCTTTAAATTTGAAATTAATCAATTTGATGATTACTAAAATTCCCAATGAGAGTAAATTTTGTGTAAGTTATGGTCAGCTCAAGGGATGTTATTGGACCATTCCTGCAACCTCAACTCAAGGAACTACAAAAGAAGGCGATAAAGATTATATAGTGCGTGCTTCTTTATCTGGGAATTTAGATCTTGAACTCCACAAAAAAGTGTTTTTAGAATTTGTGAATAGCATTTAAGTATTTCAAAAAAAAACACTTTATCAAATCTTGATAAAGTGTTTTGCTCCCCCTCTTGGACTCGAACCAAGGACCCTCTGATTAACAGTCAGATGCTCTAACCAACTGAGCTAAGGAGGAGTTTGCTACCTAATTTTAGGTTTAGCGAGTGCAAATATATATTTTTTTACATTACGGACAAATACTTTTTTAAATTTTTTCGTTTTTTTTTAGATGATAAAATCTATTAAAAATCAACATAAATTGTTTCTTATTTATTGTATTTTTGCTAGTTCTAAATGCTTATTAAAAAAGCTGAAAAGAAACTATGGACAATTTTTCGTTTTTAAACGCAGTACACTCGGGTTTTATAGCTGATTTGTACGATAAATATTTAACTAATCCAGATGCTGTAGAGCCAAGTTGGAGATCTTTTTTTCAAGGTTATGATTTAGCTAATGAGAATTATTCTTTGTCAGATGATGAAGAAATCATCGAAATTCCTCAAGAAGTTCGAAAAGAGTTTTTAGTGGTAGACTTAATTAATGGCTATAGGTCTAGAGGCCATTTATTTACAAAAACAAATCCTGTAAGAGATCGAAGACAATATAAACCTTCTCTGGATATCCAAAATTTTGGTTTATCCGAAAACGATTTAGACAAAGAATTTTCTGCAGGTGAAATTTTAGGTATTGGAAAAGCATCATTATCTAACATTATTACTCACTTAAAACGTATTTATTGCGATTCTATTGGCGTGGAATATACATACATGCGTAATCCAGAAAAACTAAAATGGTGGCAAGACACGATTAATGAGAATGGAAATCATCCAGATTATTCTGTAGAATCAAAACAATATATTTTAGGAAAATTAAATCAGGCTGTAACATTTGAAAGCTTTTTGCAAACCAAATATGTAGGGCAGAAAAGATTTTCTTTAGAAGGAGGAGAAACTCTTATTCCAGGGATTTCAGTAATGTTGAGAGACGCCGCTGAGAAATTTGGAGTTAAAGAATGTGTTTTAGGAATGGCGCATAGAGGTCGTTTAAATACTTTAGTAAATATCTTTAAAAAGCCGGTAAGAGAACTTTTTAGTGAGTTTGAAGGTAAAGATTTCGAAGATCAAGATATTGATGGAGACGTAAAATATCATTTAGGCTTAACCTTAAGTAAAACTTACAGGGATGGTAACGAAATCAAAATGAACTTGGTTCCAAATCCATCACATTTAGAGACAGTAGCTGCTGTTGCAGAAGGCATTACAAGGGCTAAAATTGATAGAAAATATAATGGAGATTCTAGTAAAATTCTTCCAATAGTAATTCATGGCGATGCAGCAATAGCAGGTCAAGGAATTGCTTACGAAGTTGTTCAAATGGCTAAATTGAACGGTTATAAAACTGGAGGAACTGTTCATATTGTTGTTAATAATCAAATTGGTTTTACTACCAATTATTTAGATGCACGTTCAAGTACATATTGTACAGATGTAGCTAAAGTAACTTTATCGCCAGTTTTACACGTAAACGCGGATGATACCGAAGCAGTTTGCCACGCAATGGAAATGGCCTTGCAATTCAGAATGCGATTTAAATCAGATGTTTTTATCGATTTATTGGGTTACAGAAAATACGGTCATAATGAAGGAGATGAACCTCGTTTTACACAACCAAAATTATATAAAGCAATTGCAAAAC
>CAJWAC010000006.1 GCA_913020555.1 uncultured Polaribacter sp.
AATATTGCAACCCAAAGTACACAACATTGGCAGAGAAAAATGGAATTAAAATGAGCATGACTGAACAATATGACCCTTATGAAAATGCCGTGGCAGAGCGAATTAACAGAACTCTTAAATATGAATATGGATTAAAACAAACTATTAAGAACACTGAATTAGCACAAAAAATGACACAGCAAGCAGTCTATATTTATAACAATTTGAGAACTCATTTTAGCCTGGATCTCAGAAAACCTGCTGAAGTCCATCTCAATCCTAATATCGAATACAAGTCCTATCGAAAAAATAATGTAAATTTACCTGAACTAACAATTTAAAAACAGGCCTAGTTCAAACTATTTTTTTGCCTTCTAAACGGCTGAAAAAAATCTTTTGAACGTGGAAATATTAACAAAAAAAAGTCAACCTATATCAGTATAATACACCCGTCCTGAATAAAGGCTACATAATTTTAAACATTATGTATAGAAATGACAAAGTAATCAGACGGTATTCAGAATCTTTTAAACTGAAAATTTTAGCCGAACTTACCACCGGAAAACACACAAAGAGCGAACTTTGTAAGCTCTATTCTATTGCTCCTACAACGGTCAATGAATGGATTAAAAAGTACAATCGTAAAGACTTAATGAACACCAGAGTAAAAGTGGAAACAAAAGACGAAATATCAAGAATAAAGGCACTTCAAAAAGAGATTCATCAGCTTAAAAAACTATTACTTAAAAAGGATCTAGATGCTATGGTCTTAGATTCTTACCTAGAAGTAGCTGCTGAGGATCTAGGATACAAATCTGTTAGTGAACTAAAAAAAAAGCTACCTACAAAGCCTTAATTAAAGCCAAAGAGAAATCTAAGGGATTTGCTTCTTTAACTACTATAACCCATTGTTTTGGACTTAAACGTGATGCGTATTATAAATACAAAGCTAGAGCTGATAAGCGTTTAAAGCTAGAACAACAGATTATAAGCATTGTTAAAAAAAGACGCAAATCCCTGCCTAGAGAAGGTGTGCGTAAGCTTACAAAATCTTTAGATATAGATTTTAACAAAGCCAATATTAAAGTTGGTAGAGATACTTTATTTAATGTGCTTAGAAAATATCAAATGCTAACACTTAGAAAGAAAACCAGTGCAAGAACAACAAATTCTTACCATCGATTTTATAAATACAATAACATCATAAAAGACGTAAAAGTGATAAGATCAAATCAAGTTTGGGTATCTGATATTACATACATCAGAACCATAAAAGGCTTTTGTTATTTAGCTTTAATAACAGATGTACACTCTCGTAAAATAGTTGGTTATGATCTCAGTGATAGCCTAGAACTAAAGGGTTGTGTGAGGGCTCTTAATAAAGCTATTTATCAAGCTAAAGATATTAATGAACTAATACATCATTCCGATAGAGGTATACAATATTGCAGCAATGTTTACACTCAAATTTTAAAGAAAAAAAAGATAGATATTAGTATGATAGAAGAAAATCATTGCTACGAAAATGCAATGGCTGAACGTGTAAATGGAATTTTAAAAGATGAATTTTATCTAGATCAGACCTTTGATAATGTGGCGCACGCAAAAAGAGCCACAAAAAATGCAATTAATTTATACAATGAAATAAGATTACACTTATCTTTAGACTATAAAACACCAAATATGGTATATTTAAAAACAGCGTAAATTCAATTTTAACCTGTAGCCATATTCCACGACGAGACATAGCGGAAAATCACACTTTTGAGTTGAAAAAAGTCATTTAAAGTAATGATTTCAAATACCAAAACCTCTCAAATTTAGAAGTTTACAATTATTTTATACTTTAACTATTCTTAGACAATAAATTATCGTACAATAAAGTTATAGTATATTTGAAAAAATGTAAATTCTAAATAAAAATAGATTTGTAGTTGAAAATAGTAATCATGAAATTTCACCCATAAACTCTTGTGGAAAGTTTAAAATTAATTTAACATAAATATTAAATTAAGAAAAGACAATAAGGACTTTTAAAACAAGTCCTCTGATTAAAGTTTAAATGATTTTTATTAGGTTTTATTACAGTAATCTGAAATTATAAAAATATCAAAACATAAAAAAAGAATGAAATGGGGCATAATAGGTTGCGGAAATGTTACCGAAGTAAAAAGTGGACCAGCATATCAGCAAACAGAAGGATTTACTGTTTCGGCAGTAATGCGAAGGAATTTAGATAAAGCAAAAGATTTTGCAAACCGTCATCAAATTGAAAAATTTTATAATGACGCTAATCAATCAATTAATTAATGATAATAACGTTGACGCAGTTTATATAGCAACACCTCCAAATAGTAATAAATTTTATAGCTTAAAAGTTGCTCAAGCAGGCAAACCATGTTGCATTGAAAAACCATTGGCAACCAATTACAAAGATAGTTTAGAAATTTATAATACGTTTAAGGAAAAAAAACTCCCTTTATTTGTTTCCTATTACAGACGTTGTTTGCCCAGATTTAACCAAATTAAAACAATTTTGGATGAAAACACCTTTGGAAAAATCATACATGTCAATTGGCAATTTAGCAAACCTCCAAATAAGATAGATTTATCAAAAAAATATAACTGGAGGACAGACCCTGAAGTTGCACCAAATGGTTATTTTGATGACTTGGCAAGTCATGGTCTCGATTTATTTACCTACTTATTAGGAAAAATTATAGAAGCAAAGGGCTTTAGTCTAAATCAACTCAACTTATATAAAGCAAAAGATACTTTTACTGCGTGCTGGTTGCACGAAAATGGTATTACAGGAAGTGGCCATTGGAACTTTGGTTGCGCTCAGTACAAGGATAAAGTTATCATATCAGGAAGCAAAGATGAAATTATTTTCTCAATTTTTAAAGACAATCCTATACTACTAGAGATCAATGGAACAACTAAAGAATATAACATCAAAAACCCTAAACATATTCAATTACATCATGTAAAAAGCATAAAAAATCAATTGTTTAATAAAATTATGCATCCATCAAATGCAAAGACAGCATTACACACTAGTTGCGTAATGGACCAAATTACAGGGAATTTAATTTAATAACATTCTCTTAATGTTATTATATAGCTGGTCTTTTTTGCATAAATTCTGGTTAAAAAGGCTTCATAACTTTATTAAAAATTGAGTTTTACAAGTAAAAATGGCATCTATAAAAACTCTTTATACAATATTAAAAGTTTACAATTAAATAGTATTTTTATATAAATTTACAATTATGAAAACATTAAAAAGTACTTTCAGTATCTTCTTTACATTACTGCTATTCAAGTTTTCATATGGTCAAGATTGGCCAAACTTAAAACGTTTTCAGAAACAAAATGCTGCATTAGCACTTCCTAAACCCAATGAAAATAGGGTTGTATTTATTGGTAATTCAATTACTGAAGGCTGGTTAAATACAAGAAATGATTTCTTTGCCAATAAACCTTATGTAAACAGAGGTATTGGCGGCCAAACAACTCCTCAAATGCTTATACGATTTAGGCAAGATGTTATAAATCTAGTGCCTGCTGTAGTAGTTATACTGGCTGGCATAAATGATATCGCAGAAAATACTGGACCATCAACAATAGAAATGATTTCGGACAACATAAAATCAATGGCAGAACTAGCTAAAACTAACAATATAAAAGTTATTTTATGCTCTGTACTCCCTGCGTTTAATTTCCCTTGGCGCCCTGAAATAGAACCTGTTAAGAAAATATTAAAACTCAACAATCTATTAAAAAATTATGCCAATAAACATCACATAGTTTATTTAGATTATTTTAGTGTGATGGCAGATAAATCTAATGCTTTAAAAAAAGAGCTTAGCATTGATGGTGTGCATCCAAATATAGCAGGATATTTAATTATGGAACCTTTAGTTGAAAAAGCAATAGAAAAAACATTAAATCAAAAATAAATTTTATTGGATTTCTTCAAAAATCATGTTAAAACTAAAATAATAGTTCTTTTTAGTATTCTAATTCATATCAAAATACAATAAATATGGAGATAGTAAGATATTTAAGACTACAAAAAGTAATCTAATGTGAATTAAAAACTTATCATCCTAATAAAGAGTTTTCTTTAACTAATGGATTTTAATTTTGGAAATGACTAGAATCATCATGATTAATAAAAAAACAAATACTTAATTCACAATACAAATTACCTGCCGTAAAAAGAGCACATTATACCTCTATAATAATTAAGCAACTTAAAATTGGTTTAGAATTTTATAGTATTTGACGTTGTAATTTTACTTTTATTAACTCCCCTGTCTTAAGCAAAGTTTCATTGAATAAAAATTTACATTTACTAATTTGAATTTTATTCACTAACTTAGAACCACAAAAATACAAGCAACTTTAAAACATGATTTAAATTTTAAATCAAAAAAACTTTATTATGAGCTTAATATTTCTGACATATGCCATTTCATTTTTCATGCTTTTTAAGAAAGATAAAAAAAAGGCTTATTTGTTTTTTATTGTTTCTCTAAGTGCTAGTCTATGCATGTTTTTATACCACACAAATTCTTCACTTAATTTAAATTTTTAAATATATGAAACTATTAAAATATTTTAATAGTGCATGCATACTCGTTGTATGTGGTATTTTAATGGGAGCATTTTATTTCCAATTTGGACTAAATGAAGATCCTTGTCCATTGTGCCTATTGCAACGTATGGCTATGATTGGGGTAATTTTTGGACTTGCATTAAATATCTTTTTTGGCTTTGATGCGAAACATTTCGGTGTGGTAATTATTTCAGCTCTTGTAGGTGTATTGTTTTCTGGAAGGCAGGTACTATTGCACATCAGCAAAAAAGATGGAGACGTCGGTTATGGAACACCTTTTTTTGGGATGCATCTATATACTTGGGGTGTACTAATATTTATTGCAAGTATTTTGGGTTCTGCAATATTTTTATTTTTTGGTGATAAGTTTAAAACAGGAGCTGCACATTTGATTCTAAATTTTGAGAAATATGTGGTATTTCTAGCTACCTTACTTGTGGTTGTAAATGTAATTGCTACATTTTTTGAATGTCAATTAGGGCCTTGTTGCGAAAACGGACCTTGCAAATAGTTTAAAAGAAAACTAACTATAAGTCTGGTAAACATAAGTTAATAAATTAAAATTAGCTATTATGAATTTGAAAACCATTAGGTTTAATCATATCTAAAATACTATGTGGTATAACTAAAATAATCCTGTTTTATAGTTCCTTGAAGCTGTTAAACGGACTTCCAAAACAAATATTTTTTAAAAATGGGTAAAAAGATGAGTGATTCAATATTTAGAAAAGATGGCACAGCTCAAGGAGTTGCAAAACAACGTTTAATTGAATCACTTGCTAAACCTACTAAATGTCTCATATTTGATTACAGATCTCAATAAAAAATATTACAATTTAATTTAACTAGTTTAGTTTTATTATTTCTAATTTGACCTCAATTTATAATAGTTTCAAATAATTTAAATACTGATGTATTCTTTTAATGTTATGCCGCTGAATATATTTATCATTTTTTTATATGCCTCCGTATAAATCTTGAGTGATTTTCGGTGTATTAATTTGCGTTTAATCGTCTTAAAAAAAGATTACGCTACTGCATTATCCCATAAGTTTTCTTTTCTACTCATACTCTCATTTATACTTTTATTGCGTTGTAGATTTGTGATATGGAAAGATTTAAAAAACCTTCACTAAAGACATGAAGCACATCTAAAATACTCCTAATAAATAGGTTGCTTAAAGATTCTTTAGAAGACTTTGAAATAAAATGGAACTCAAAATATTCCTATAGTATAAAATCTTGGAAAAATGATTGGAATGAACTAACTGTTTTCTTTGATTTTCCTTAAGAAAAAAAGAACTATTATTTACACTACGAATTTGACAGAAAAATTACATGGAAAAATTAGAAAACGAACAAAAACAAACTCTCTTATCTTATTGATAATGCTGCAATATAATCTGTGTTTTTAGCTTTAATAGAATCAACAAGAAAATAGCCAATGACAATTAGAAATTGGGAAATCATTTTCAACCAATTTTTGACTATTTTTAAAAACCAGTTTAAACTATGAAAAATCTAACCATGTAATTTTTTACTTACACACTTACCGAGAAAGTATCAAATTAATAAAACAACAATTAAACTACTCTGTTTAATTTTTCAAAAAGCCTCATTTTTAGGTTTGTATAATTTCTTATAACTTCTAAATCGATAAATTTTGAAGCATCTATTGAAGCTTCTTTCATTAATTCTTCAATTTTTTCTCCTATTAAAATTCTTCTTAAATTAAACACAGCATCATTAACTGCCTTATTTAATACTTCTAGTGCACTTGTCACAAAAATATTTTGCCCCTCCCAATTACTTAACTGATGTTTTTCTTCATCCATTAGAATAGATGTTACTTTATTTGCTATTTCGGGTTTCTTATGATTGATTAAACCATCTAAATCCAACTTTTCTAATTGATTTAATTGATGAATAATTTCATTATAAATTTCCTGGAAAGTAGTGTTGGAGAATTCAATTTCGTCATCATGTAAGTGCATGTAGATTTCTTCAGAAACTGTATTTTGATACTTTCTTGTAGTTAAACTTTCTTTGCCATCTTCATCAACATTTATAATCTCTTCAACAAAATCAATTTCTTCATTACCGTATAACAAAAGAATTCTGATAATTTCATTTTCAAGTATAGATAACTGATTTATCTTTTCAGTTGCTAATACCCCACCTTTTACCAAACCCATTTTAGCTTGATCTTGTTCCATAAAATATTCTGGAGGTGGTTCATTTGGGTCTTGTTGTATCCTATTTTGTTGTTGTGCTTTTTGTTTATTTATCTTACTTTTTTCTTGAAGATTCTTCTTTACCAATTGCGCAAGCTCACTAAACAAAACCCGCTCAGAAATTTCCATTATTCTAGAACATTCTTGCACATATACTTCTCTTTGAATTGAATCTGGGATTTTAGAAATACTCGTAACAATATCTCTAATTAAGCTTGCTTTTTTAATTGGATCATTTTCTGAGTCTTTTAATAAAAGTGATACCTTAAAATTGATGAAATCTTGAGCAGAATTTTCTAAATACTCCTTTAATTCTGCATCAGAATGAGATTTTGCAAAACTGTCAGGGTCTTCTCCATCAGGAAATTGGACCACTTTAACATTCATTCCTTGCTCTAAAATTAAATCTATTCCACGAATAGAAGCTCTTATACCTGCTGCATCTCCATCAAATAAAACTGTAATATTTTTTGTTAAGCGATTTACTAATCTAATTTGATCTGAGGTTAGTGCTGTTCCAGAAGATGCAACTACATTTTCAATTCCTGATTGATGAAAAGAAATTACGTCCGTGTAACCTTCAACCAAAAAACAATTATCCTGTTTTGCAATTTCTTTTTTAGCCTGATAAATTCCGTAGAGAATTTTACTCTTGTGATAGATATCACTTTCTGGCGAATTTAAATATTTGGCAGCTTTTTTATCATTAGTTAAAATACGGCCTCCAAAACCTAAAATACGGCCAGACATAGAGTGTATTGGAAACATAACTCTACCTTTAAATCTATCAAATTGCTTATTTTCTTTAACTATAGTAAGGCCTGTTGATGCTAAATATTTTAAGTCATATCCTTTTGCTAAAGCTGCTTTTGTAAAATTATCCCATTCATCAATACAATAACCTAAATCAAATTTTTTTATAGTTCCGTCTCTAAAACCACGCTCTTTAAAATAACTTAATCCGATAGCTTTTCCTTTATTGGAAGACAACATAATATCATGAAAATAATCTTTGGCAAATTTGGAAACTAAAAACATACTTTCACGCTCATTCATTTGCGTTTTTTCTTCTGAAGTTTGTTCTGTTTCCTCAATTTCTATATTGTACTTTTTGGCTAACCATCTTAAAGCTTCTGGATAGGTATAATGTTCGTGTTCCATTAAAAAAGAAACCGAATTTCCTCCTTTACCAGTTGAAAAATCTTTCCAAATTTGTTTTACAGGGGAAACCATAAAAGAAGGAGATTTTTCATCTGTAAAGGGGCTTAAACCTTTAAAATTACTTCCTGCTTTTTTTAGTTGTACAAATTCACCAATAACCTCCTCTACTCTTGCAGATTCAAAAACGCGGTCTATAGTACTTCTAGATATCATTTGTTATTTAATTGGAAAGTAAAACAAATATAACAATTACATATTTCTAAAAACAAAAAACCTCACTAACATAATAGTGAGGTTTTATAATTTTTAAAATTATTCTTAAGAAGCAGCTCTCAACTTCTTTAGAGTACTATTTGAAAGTTTAGCTTCTGCATACTCTTTTGTTACATTAAATTCTTTTTCATCAGAACTAGGTAAATCAAACATAGCATCTGTAAAAATAGCTTCACATAAAGAGCGTAAACCTCTTGCTCCTAATTTGTATTCTACTGCTTTCTCTACAATATAATTTAAGGCTTGTTCATCAATTGTGAAATCTACTTTATCCATACTAAACAATTTTGCATATTGTTTAATTATAGCATTTTTAGGCTCCGTTAAAATTGCTCGTAAAGTATTAGCATCTAACGGATTCATATAACTTAGAACAGGTAAACGACCTATAATTTCAGGAATCAATCCAAAAGATTTTAAATCTAATGGCGTAATATACTGTAATAAATTTTCTTCATCAATTTTATCATCTTCTAAAGATGCTCCAAAACCGACAGCTTGTCTATTTAAACGCTTGCTAATTAATCTGTCTATTCCAGAAAAAGCACCACCCGCTATGAATAAAATGTCTTTGGTATTCACCTCTATAAATTTTTGCTCAGGATGTTTTCTTCCACCTTTAGGTGCTACATTTACAACTGCTCCCTCTAATAATTTTAACAAGGCTTGTTGCACTCCTTCTCCAGAAACATCTCTAGTTATAGACGGGTTATCTCCTTTTCTAGCTATTTTATCTATTTCATCAATAAAAACAATTCCCCTTTGTGCCTTTTCTACATCATAATCTGCAGCTTGTAAAAGACGACTAAGAATACTCTCCACATCCTCTCCAACATAACCTGCTTGTGTTAAAACTGTTGCATCTACAATAGAAAAAGGAACATTTAACATTTTTGCTATAGTTCTTGCTACTAATGTTTTTCCAGTTCCTGTTTCACCAACCAAAATAATATTTGATTTTTCTATTTCTACATCATCATCATTATTTTTTTGCAATAACCTTTTGTAGTGATTATAGACTGCAACCGCCATTGCTCTTTTGGTTTCATTTTGCCCAATAATGTATTGATCTAGAAAGTCTTTTATTTCTATAGGTTTCTTTAAAATTAAATCTTTGTTAAGGTTCCCCGATTTCACTTCAGAAATTTCTTCCTCCACAATACCATGTGCTTGTTCTATACACTTATCACAAATATGAGCATCCATCCCTGCAATAAGCAAATCTGTTTCTGCTTTCTTTCTTCCACAAAAGGAACATTCTAAATTTTCTTCTTTCGACATTAATTTCAGCTTTTTGATTGAGGGTTATCTTTTTTTGCCCTTATTTTCTGGTTAAAATTTCATCAATCATACCATATTTTTTAGCTTCATCTGCTTTCATCCAATAATCTCTATCAGAATCATTATTCACTTTTTCTATAGTTTGACCAGAATGATTAGCTATAATTGCATACAATTCGTCTTTCAACTTTAAGATTTCTCTTGCCGTAATTTCAATATCAGAAGCTTGACCTTGCGCTCCTCCTAAAGGTTGATGAATCATAATTCTTGAATGAGGTAAAGCAGATCGTTTCCCTTTTTCTCCTGCACACATTAAAACTGCTCCCATAGAAGCTGCCATACCTGTACAAATTGTAGCAACATCTGGCTTTATAAACTGCATTGTATCATAGATTCCCAAACCTGCATAAACTCCTCCTCCTGGAGAATTGATGTAAATAGAGATGTCTTTATTAGCATCTAAACTCTCTAAAAACAACAATTGTGCTTGAATTATATTGGCTACTTGATCATTAATTCCTGTGCCTAAAAAGATAATTCTATCCATCATTAAACGAGAAAAAACATCCATTTGTGTAATATTCATCTGGCGTTCTTCCATAATATATGGAGTTAAACTACTTGTTATTTTTGTGTAAGCAGTGCTACTAATTCCATGATGTTTTGTAGCGTATTTTTCGAACTCTTTTCCGTAATCCATTATCTGTATTCTTTAGATTTTTATAGTCTGTAAAGATAAGAACTATTCTCTTAATATTTTGTTACAGTTTTTTGCTAAAAAAACCTGAATATTTCAATTCAGGTCTTCTTTTAATAATTTAAGAATGTTTATTTGTAAACCTCTTTAATAAAATCTTCGTAAGAAACTTCTTTTGTTTTAAAGTTGATTTTCTCTTTAAAGAAAGTCAATAATTTTTGACCTATTAATTGAGATTGTAACTTTTGGGCTTCTTCTTGATTTTGTAAAATTCTTCCAGCTATATTATTTAACTCTTCTTCTTCAGGATTCAAATTACCAAATTGAGCCATTTGAGTTTTAATAAATCCTTTTGCGTATTCCGTTAACTCAGCATAATCTACTTTAATATCATTATCTTTCATAATCTTACCTTCGATTAATTGATAACGTAATCCTTTTTCAGATTTTTCGTATTCTACGGCAGCTTCTTCAGCGGATAATTCTTTTTCGCCAGCAGTTTGCAACCACTTTTCTAAGAATTCTTTAGGTAAATCGAATTTTGTATTTTCAATTAAATACTCTTGTATAGCATTAAGCAATTGTTGATCTCCTTGTTGTAAAAATTGCTTCTCTGCATCTTCCTTAATTTTTTCTCTTAATTCAGTTACAGTAGAAACACTTCCATCAGTAAATAATTTATCAAAAAGTTCTTTATCTAAATCTGCCGGATCTGTTTTTGTGATTTCTTCTACAGTTAAAGAAACTGTAATATCTAAATCGGCAGCAGCGTCATTAGCAACTCCTAAAATTTGTTGCAATTTAAGGTCATCCTCAAATAATTTTTTTGTTTCTAACTCAATTACATCTCCAACTTTAGCACCAATAACTTTCTTTTCGTTCTTTTTCCCTTTTAAATCATTTACTAAGAAAGTAGATTTTTTATTAATTTCTTTTTCTTCGTTTAAAAAAGTACCAGTAACGTTTGAGTGCTCAGTTGCTTCATCTAAAGAAGACATCTTTCCGTAACGACTTTGAATATTTTTTACTTCTTCATCAATCAACTTCTCAGTTGCAACAATATTGTACTGCTTAATTTTATTTTTTGCTGATAAATCAATTTCAAATTCTGGAGCTAAGCCTAGTTCAAACTCAAAAGAAAAAGTTTCTGCATCCCAATTGAAATCTTCTTTAACTCTTGGTAAAGGATTTCCTAAAATATCTAATTTTTCTTCAGTTATAAATTTATTTAAAGAATCTTGCAATAGCTTGTTTACCTCATCAATCATTATTGATTTACCATATTGCTTTTTAACCATTCCCATTGGCACATGACCTTTTCTAAATCCTGGAATATCAGCTTTTTTTCTGTAATCAGTTAACACCTCAGTTACTTTAGCTTGATAATCATCAGCAACAATATCTACTTTTACAACTGCATTCAATGCATCTACGTTCTCTTTTGTAATATTCATCTCTTATTAATGTATTTCTTAAAAAAATCGAGTGCAAAATTAATCAATTAAATTGACTTTACAAGTCTTTAAACACTTCAATTTCAGTATTTTCGTTTGATTTTGAATTTCTATAAAGAATTAAAAACTAAAACTATAGCAGGCATTTGATGATAAATAAAAAAAATACTTAATTTTGCACAACTCAAATTCCCATTTGTTGGGATATTTTTAAACTACCAAACAAAAATGCAGTACAAAAGAATTCTTTTAAAATTAAGTGGTGAAGCTTTAATGGGCGAAAGACAGTATGGTATAGATCCAAAACGTCTTGCTGAATATGCAAAAGAAATTAAAGAAGTAGTAAATAAAGGTATTGAGGTTGCTATTGTTATTGGTGGCGGAAATATTTTTAGAGGTGTTGCCGGTGCTAGTAATGGAATGGATCGCGTTCAAGGCGATCATATGGGCATGTTAGCAACCTGTATAAACGGTTTAGCATTACAGAGTGCTTTAGAAGATGAAGATGTTCACACTCGTTTACAAACAGCGCTTGAAATTAAAGAAGTTGCAGAACCATATATTAAAAGAAAAGCAATTCGTCATTTAGAAAAAGGACGAGTAGTTATTTTTGGTGCAGGAACTGGGAATCCTTATTTCACAACAGATACTGCTGCCGTTTTAAGAGCGATTGAAATTAATGCTGATGCAATACTAAAGGGCACAAGAGTAGATGGCGTTTACAACTCAGATCCTGAAAAGGATAAAAATGCTATAAAATTTGATAATATCACTTTTAAAGATGTTATTAAAAAAGGACTTAAAGTTATGGATATGACTGCTTTTACTTTAAGTGAAGAAAATAAATTACCAATCATCATATTTGATATGAACAAGAATGGAAACCTTATAAAGTTGGTTTCAGGAGAAAAAATTGGTACTGTTGTTGATATTTTATAAATGAATCTTTAAATATAAAAAGATGAACGAAGAAATTGAATTTATTATAGATAGCGCTAAAGAAGCAATGGATAATGCCACTGCACATTTAGAAAAAGAATTACGAAGTATAAGAGCTGGCAAAGCCTCTCCTGCTATGCTTACAACTGTGATGGTTGATTATTATGGCTCACAAACTCCATTAGGGCAAGTTGCAAATGTTAACACACCAGATGCAAGAACACTAAGCATTCAACCTTGGGAAAAAAACATGTTACAACCCATTGAAAAAGCAATTCAAATTGCTAATTTAGGTTTAAACCCAATGAATAATGGCGATGTTATTATGATAAATGTGCCACCACTAACAGAGGAGCGCAGAAAAGGTTTGGCAAAACAAGCCAAAGCTGAGGCTGAACATGCTAAAGTTGGAGTTAGAAATGCACGTAAAGATGCTAATAATGAAATTAAAAAAACAGATGTTTCTGATGATTTGAAAAAAAACTCTGAAGACGATGTGCAAACTTTAACCAATACATTTGTAAAAAAAATAGATGATATTCTCTCTGTAAAGGAAAAAGAGATTATGACTGTTTAAAAAATATTAACTGAATAAAAAGAGTGTTGTTAAACACTCTTTTGTATTTCAATAGATTACAACGTTTTAATTACCTTTAAATAATTTTTTTAATGAATTTCTGGACAAAAGTTGCTGGTGTTATATTAAGAAACCGCTACTTGGTTTTACTAGGTATTGCCATAGTAACAGGCTTACTGGCTTCACAAATGAAATACATGAAGTTTTCGTACACTGAAGCAAATCTTCTTCCAGAAAATCACGAAGCAAACTTAGAATACAATAAGTTTTTAGAAATTTTTGGTGAAGAAGGAAATCTCGTTATTTTAGGTATAAAAGATTCCTCTGTTTTTATCCCAGAAAAATTTAATGCTTGGAACAATTTAGTAAATGAATTTAATGATTTAGATGAAATTGACTTTACACTTTCAATTCAAGATGTTCAAAAGTTAAAAGCTGATCGTAAAAAAAGAAAATTTATACTTGAGCCATTATATGAAAATCCTCCAAAAACTGCTGATGAAGTTTTAGCAATAAAAAATCAGCTTTTTGAAAAGCTCCCTTTTTATGACAACCTTCTTTTTAACAAAGAAACGGGTACTTTACAAACTGCCATCTACATTAAAAAAGAAATTATAAACACTTCTGTTCGTAAAGATTTTATCTTTAAAACTTTAATACCAATTATAGAGAAATTCGAAAAAGAAAACAACTTAGATGTTCGTATTTCTGGAATGCCTTACATAAGAACATTAAATGCTCAAAACATTCAAAATGAAATAGGAATTTTTGTTGCAGGAGCCTTATTAATAACTGCTGTTATTTTCTTTTTATTTTTTAGATCTTTTAGAGCAACATTTATTACGCTACTTGTTGTTATTATTGGGGTAATTTGGGCTTTTGGATTTATTGGTTGGTTTCGGTATGAGATTACGGTTTTATCCGCATTAATTCCTCCTTTAATTATTGTAATTGGTGTTCCTAATGCTGTTTTCTTAATTAATAAATATCAGCAAGAAATAAAAAAACATGGTCAACAGGCTAAAGCCTTGCAGAGAGTAATTACCAAAATAGGAAATGCTACTTTAATGACAAATATTACAACTGCATCCGGTTTTGCAACCTTTGTTTTTGTAAAAAGCAACCTACTTAGAGAATTTGGAATTTTAGCTTCTATAAACATCATTAGTATTTTTATTTTAGCTTTATTAATTATTCCAATTATTTACAGTTTTATGCCTCTTCCAAAAAAGAAGCATTTAAACCATCTTGAAAGAAAATGGATTGAAAATGTAGTGGATTGGATGGAAAAAACAGTAAGAGATAGAAGAATTTCTATATATTTTGCAACTGTTATTATAATTATTTTAGGAATAATTGGAGTTTATAAAATTAGAGTTTCCGGAAGCCTAATAGAAGATATGCCCAAAAGCAAAGATTTTTATAAAGACATTAAATTTTTCGAGAAAGAATTTGGTGGTATTATGCCACTAGAAATATTGATTGATACTAAAAAAGAAAAAGGTGTTATGAAACTTTCTGTCTTAAAAAAGATGGAAAAAATTAATGAAACTATCGAGTCTTTTCCAGAATTATCAAAACCCATTTCAGTTACAAATTTAGTAAAATACTCTAAGCAAGCATACTACAAAGGAAACCCTAAATATTATCAATTACCTACAAATCAAGAACAAAGTTATATTTTTTCTTATACAAAGAATTCCAACAGTGATGCAGGAATGCTAAAAAGTTTTGTAGATTCTACAGGACGTTATGCAAGAATAACAACCTTTATGAAAGATATTGGTACCGATAAAATGGATATTATTCAAGAACGTTTAAAAGGTGTTATTGGTAAAAATTTTCCAAATGAAAAATTTAATGTGTCTATTACAGGAAAAGCATTGGTCTTTATAAAAGGAACCAATTACTTAATTACCAATCTTGTATTTTCTTTATCGTTAGCTATTATTTTAATTGCGATATTTATGGCTTGGATGTTTCGCTCCCCGCAAATGATTCTTATTTCTTTGCTGCCAAATATTTTACCATTACTTATTACCGCAAGTTTAATGGGATTCTTAGGCATACCAATAAAACCATCTACAATTTTAGTTTTTAGTATTGCTTTTGGTATTTCTGTTGACGATACTATTCACTTTTTAGCAAAGTACAGACAAGAACTAATCGCGAACAAATGGCGGATAAAACCTTCTGTTTATGCTGCATTAAGAGAAACTGGAGTAAGTATGTTTTACACCTCAATTGTACTATTCTTTGGGTTTTTAACATTTACCCTTTCTAGTTTTGGAGGCACAATTGCTTTAGGTGGATTAGTTTCTATAACGCTATTATTAGCAATGGTTTCCAACTTACTTTTATTACCTTCTTTGCTTTTGACTTTTGAAAATAAGATAGCAAACCAAAAAGTATTTAAAGAACCTAAGATTAAAATTATTCCTCCGAAAGAATAAATATAAAAAGGCCTTCATCAAATTTTAGTTTGATAAAGGCCTTTTAGAACTTTAATTTGGGAGAAACTCCATCCTTTTTCACAGCAATTTCCTCTGATCAGATTTCGTTAACATAGCATGCCATAAATTTAAGGTACTATTTATTAAAAATCAACTGTGTTTTTCCACAGTTTTTATTAGTTTTGATTTTATGAAAAATCATATTGGTAAATATACAAGGGAAAGAGTTTCAGACACTCCATTTGACACGGACGACCCTAATTATGATTTATATAAAGAAAAAGTACCTCAGTTTATTGGTCAAGCAGTTTATATTTATTCGTTCGAGAAAAAAAGAATTGTTTTTGCAAACGGTTGGAGAGATCTTTTAGGATACGAAAACGAAGAAATTACATTATTAAAAATAGTAAGTATTACTTCAGAGAGGCATTATAATTTCTCAAATGAATTAAACGATAAAGCACTTCAATTTTTGAAAAACATCAAAAATGATTTGGATAAATATAGCTTTACTATTGAAGTAGAAAAAAAACATAAAAATGGAGAAATCATTCCATTATTTTCAAGAGTAGGTGTTTATAAGTCTGCAAATGGGAACATTTTAGAAATTATTGGTATTTCTGAAAAAATACATTCCAGAAAATTAGGTAATATTATGCAATATGCTGCTTACGGTCCAGAGATTTCAAATTTTGAAGACACGTTAAACACGCAATTATTTGATGAACTAGGTATTTCTAGAAAAGAAAAAGAAGCGTTAGTTTTAGCTTCTAAGGGCTTTGCTTTTAAAGAAATTGCCCAAGAATTAAATGTTAGCTCTTCTGCAATAGAAAAAAGAATATTACCTCTTTATAAAAGGTTTAATGTTAAAAGTTTACCTCATTTAATTAGTTTCGCTTACGATAACCATATTTTGTAGTGCCTTAATTTTCTAAATTTATTATAGAAATTCTATTCTTAGTTATACCTATTTTTATTAGCATTTGTTTCCATTCGTCCTTAGAGCTTTTATCTAAATTTTGCTTGCTTCCCAAAACCCAAATGATATTCTTACTTTTTAATAATGCCCTATTTTTTGAATTTTCTGGTTTTTGAGTATCAATAAAACTCAATAGTTTTTGTGGTGAAATTAATTCCCCCTCTATTGGTTTAGATGGATTGATATCATCAATCATTAGGAAATTAGTAGTTTTCCAATTCCATAATTCATAACTTTTTATATCATCTTCATCATCAAAAAAAGAATTAAACATTTTAATCCCGCTTTTATAAAGACAACTATTATTTTTAATACTCAATTCATTCAATATCCCAACACCTAAACTAGTTTTTCCAGAACCAAAATCACCATAAATTAATAACTGATTCCCATCGTTTATTGATGATTCTAAAAAATTATCAACTTTTAATTTATCATTAGTGTTCATCTTAAAATCCCATTGACTTAACCGAAATTGAAAAGGAAATTTTGCATAAAATTGATACATTTTAGTAACAAACCAATATCTAGAAGCAAAGCACAAGTAAACTGATAAAATTGCCAAAATAAATAATATGATTTTATTCGTAAAACATAATATTGTCAAAACAAAAAATATACTTCCTAAAGTAAAAAAACAAACATCTGTAAATGTATCAAAGCCCAAATTTAACCATTGAGGTTTGAAAATATATTTTTCTTTTTTACTTAATAATGGACCTAAAAAATTATATAATTCAAACAAAAACCAAAATAACGAAACATAAATGGCAGATTTTACTGCGCTTAAATTAAAACAAGCAAACAATAAATAAGAGGGAATAAATCCAAGTGATATATGACCAAATTGGTTTGCCAACCAAGCATAAGTTAACGTAATACCTCTATGAGAATCTTTGCCTATCAAATCTGCTTTTAATTGTTGCAGAACTCTTTTAAAACTAATTGTTTTTTGCATATCAATTTAAATATTCTCAAATATAAATTTTTCTAATCAAATAAGAATTCGCAATAAAAAACATTCTTAATTTTACTTCAAAAAAAAGTATATTTACCGCTCAGTAAATTTTTACAATAACTTATCAAACACAACAAAAAATGGCAGAGAAAAATGTTGCAGAAATTTTAAACTCTAATCCACTATTGCAAGAAATACAACTAAAAGGTTGGGTAAGAACTTTTAGAAGTAATCGTTTTATTGCTTTAAATGACGGATCTACGATAAATAACATTCAATGTGTTATCGATTTTGAAAATACACCAGAAGAAATTTTAAAAAGAATTAATACAGGAGCAGCTATTGCTCTAAAAGGTATTTTAGCAGAAAGCCAAGGAAGAGGGCAATCTGTAGAAATTCAAGTATCAGAAATTGAAATACTTGGAGATTCCAATCCTGATGAGTATCCTATTCAACCTAAAAAACATAGCTTCGAATTTTTACGTGAAAATGCGCATTTACGCATGCGAACAAATACGTTTAGTGCAGTTATGAGAGTACGTTCTAAACTATCATTTGCAGTTCATAAATACTTCCAAGAAAATGGATTTAACTATGTAAATACGCCTATTATTACAGGCTCTGATGCAGAAGGAGCAGGAGAAATGTTTAGAGTTACAAATTTTGAAGATAATAAGGCGCCAGTAACAGAGGACGGAAAAATAGACTATTCTAAAGACTTCTTTGGTAAAGAAACTAATTTAACCGTTTCTGGCCAGTTAGAAGCTGAAACTTTTGCAATGTCTTTAGGTAAAGCCTATACTTTTGGCCCTACATTTAGGGCTGAAAATTCAAATACTACTCGCCATTTAGCTGAATTCTGGATGATAGAACCCGAAGTTGCTTTTATGGATTTATCTGGAAATATGGATTTGGCTGAAGATTTTATAAAATCTGTAATTAATGATGTTTTAAATACATGTAAAGATGATTTAGCTTTTTTAGACCAACGTTTAACCCAAGAAGAAAAGAGTAAACCACAAGCTCAACGAAGTGAAATGAGTTTGTTAGAAAAACTAAAATTTGTAGTTGATAATAATTTTAAGAGAGTTTCATATACAGAAGCTATAGATATTTTAAGAAATTCAAAACCAAATAAAAAGAAGAAATTTCAGTTTCCCATAAATGAATGGGGTGCAGATTTACAATCTGAACATGAACGTTTTTTAGTTGAAAAGCACTTTAAATGTCCTGTAATTTTGTTTGATTATCCTGCAAATATTAAAGCATTTTACATGCGTTTGAATGATGATGGAAAAACCGTAAGAGCAATGGATGTTCTATTTCCTGGAATTGGAGAAATTGTTGGAGGCTCTCAAAGAGAAGAACGTTATGATGTTTTGGTTGAAAAAATGAAGGCTTTAGATATTCCAGAAGAAGAATTATGGTGGTATTTAGATTTGCGTAAATTTGGTACAGCTGTACATTCAGGATTTGGATTAGGGTTTGAAAGATTGGTGCAATTTGCAACAGGAATGAACAATATTAGAGACGTAATTCCTTTTCCAAGAACACCACAAAATGCAGATTTTTAAGCAATTTATAAAACTTAATACTTACCAACGTCATTCTTCTAAGAATGACGTTTTTATTTTTAATGATTCCTTATATTTGTTAATATGCTAAAACAAAGTTTACAATACAAACTCTTACAAAAATTATCACCTCAGCAAATCCAGTTGATGAAGTTAATTCAATTGCCTACGCAAGCGTTTGAAGAGCGATTGAAACAAGAAATTGAAGAAAACCCAGCTTTAGATACAGGAAAAGATGAACCGGAAAATTTTGAAGACGCTATAGCAGACGAATACGATGATACTGGAACAGAAAAGATAGAAGCTGAAGACATCAATATAGATGAATACCTGAGTGATGATGAAATACCAAATTACAAAACTCAAGCCAATAATTACTCTGTAGATGATGACGAAAAAAGCATCCCATATGCAGCAGGAACAAGTTTTCATCAATCTTTAAAAAATCAATTAAATACTTATAGTTTTAATGACGATGAGAGAGCAATTGCAGAATTTCTAGTCGGTAGTATTGACGATAGTGGCTATATTAGAAGAGAGGTCATAGATTTAGTTGATGATTTAGCATTTACAGCTAACGTTTTTACAACAGAAGAAAAAGTTGTAGAAATACTCAAAAAAGCCGTCCATACTTTAGATCCAATTGGAGTTGGTGCTAGAGATTTAAAAGAATGTTTAATCATTCAATTAAAAGCAAAAGAAAAAAATAAAATTAGAAATTTATCAATTGATATTTTAGAAAATGCTTTTGATCATTTTGTAAAAAAGCATTACAATAAATTACAAGAAAAATTTAGTATCACTGAAGAAGAATTAAAAGCTGTAAACACAGAAATATCAAAATTAAATCCTAAACCTGGCAGTTCTTATGCTGGTAATAATAAAATAGCTGAACAAATTGTTCCAGACTTTTCTATTAGAATTATTGATGGCGAATTAGATTTAACTCTAAACTCTAGGAATGCTCCAGAACTTCATGTTTCTAGAGCGTATAATAATATGCTAAAAGGGTATAAAGAATCTACTACAAAAAGTAAATCTCAAAAAGATGCAGTATTTTTTATAAAACAGAAGTTAGATGCTGCGAAATGGTTTATTGATGCTATAAAACAGCGTCAACAAACACTTTTGGTAACTATGAACACCATCATGCATTATCAATACGATTATTTTTTAACCGGTGATGAACGGAAATTAAAACCAATGATTTTAAAAGATATTGCAGACAAAATAAATATGGATATTTCTACAGTTAGTAGAGTGGCCAACAGTAAATATGTTTCTACGCCTTATGGCACAAAATTGATTAAAGAATTCTTTTCTGAATCTATGAAAAATGATCAAGGAGAAGATGTATCAACCAAAGAAATAAAAAAAATATTAGAAACAGTAATCGCTGAAGAAAATAAAAAGAAACCTTTAACAGATGAGAAATTATCTAACATTTTAAAAGAAAAAGGGTACCCAATTGCAAGAAGAACTGTTGCTAAATATCGTGAACAGTTAGATTTACCTGTTGCACGTTTACGTAAAGAAATCTAGTGCGTTTTCATAGAATCATATCAACAATTTTACACCCTATTGTAATACCAACAGTTGGTGTAATGTTGTATTTTTTATTGATACCAAATAATTTTCTCAAAACTCAAAAATTTGCAGTTTTAAGTTCTGTTTTCATTTTTACATATTTGGTTCCGTTATTTATTTTAATTCTTTTTAAAAAGTTAAAAGTCATCAAGAGCTATCAAACTGAAAGTATCGGAGAACGCAAGTTGCCAGTAGCTTTAATGGTTATTTTATTTTATTTATTAGGAAACACCATGAATAAAATTAGCAATTTAACAGATTTAGGACTACTCTTCTATGCAACTTCAATAGGTTTACTTTGTATTTATATATTATTTTTTTTTAAAATAAAAGCAAGCATTCATTTACTTTCTCTAGGAATTCCAGTTGGCTTTTTTATGTTTTTAAGTAACAATTACTCGCAATCATACTTATTTGTAATTATTGCATTTATCCTTTTGTCTGGGCTTTTGGCAAGTGCTAGGTTGCATTTAAAAATGCATACTCATAAAGAAATTTATATAGGCTTCTCTATTGGTGTTTTAACTCCAATAATTTTGAGTTATTTTTTATAGCAGATAAAAAATGAATCCAAATTTTAAAACGGAAGTATTAATTTCTTCTCCGTTTATAAAAGCGTCTTTAAAAACAGGTGTTAAGCTATAAAAAATATTCAAATTTAATGCATCATAACCCGCAGACAATGTTAAACCATATTGAAACCGATTGTAACTATTTACATTTTTGTAACTAAAGGATGCTGAACTTTCTTCAAATTGAAACGTATTGGAGAGGTTGTATAAAAACTTTATTCCTCCATAAATTCTCCAGAAATCATATTTTTTTGCTGTTGATGTTCTCCATCTAAATTCTAAAGGAAACTCTAAATTGTGAGACTTAAAAACATTAGAAGCTAAACCTTGACCATCGCTAAAAAAGGTGGTATTATTTATTTCTTCTACCTTAAGCTCGTGGTTAAAAAAATCAAATCCGTAACCCATTCCTAAAGCAATAGAAATACTTCCTTGTTTATTTAAAATAATATCTTTTATAAACCCTGTTGAAATTCCGTAAGAAAATCCACTTTTACTTATAGATGATGGCTGATTAAACAGTTGCGCATAAGAAATGGAAGCATATATTTGGTCTTCTGAATATCTATCTCCTAATTGTAATGAATCTTTCTGGCAGAACAAATTCGAAATAAAAAAAACTAAGAAAATAAAATTAAGTGTATTTTTCATTATTAAATAAACTGATATAAATATACATTATTCAAACTAGTACAAAAAATAAAAAGCTTATCTCAAAAAAGTTTGTCATTTAAAATGCTCAATTTATCGACTTCTTTTATTTCTTAAATCTCAGTACCTCACTTCTACCCTTTTTAAAGATTTTATTACTTGCGTGTTTCCCTTTTCGTAATTCCTTTTGTTGTTCATAAGGCAATTGAATAATTTCTTGACACTCTGTAGAACATGTGTTCTCCATTTTTTCTGAACATTCATCACATTGAATAAACAATAGGTGGCAGCCTTCATTTGCACAATTTGTATGCGTGTCGCAAGGTTTTCCACATTGATGACAGTTGGAAATTACATCGTCAGAAATTTTTTCGGCTCTTCTGTGATCAAACACAAAATTCTTTCCAATAAACTTATTCTGAATACCTTCCTCTTTTACTTGACGTGTGTATTCTATAATTCCGCCTTCTAACTGAAACACATTTTTAAAACCTTTGTGTTTGTAATAAGCAGAAGCCTTTTCGCAACGAATTCCACCAGTACAATACATCAATAAATTTTTATCTTCTTTATTGTCTTTTAATTCTTCTTCAATAATATCTAACGAATCTCGAAAAGTGTCTACATCTGGAGTAACTGCTCCATCAAAATGCCCAATTTCACTCTCATAATGATTGCGCATATCTATACAAACTGTATCAGGATTTGACAACATTTCATTGAATTCTTTGGCATTTAAATGTATGCCTTTGTTGGTAACATCAAAAGTTTTGTCATTTAAACCGTCTGCTACAATTTTGTTTCTAACCTTAACTTTTAGCTTTAAAAACGATTTATTATTGTGTTCTACAGCAACATTTAAACGGATATCTTTTAAAAAGGAAATACTATCTAATTGATCTTTTAATTTTAAAAAGTTTTCTGCTGGCACAGATAATTGTGCGTTAATTCCTTCAAAAGAAACATAAATTCTGCCAAGAACATCTAAAGGATTCCATTCTAAGAATAATTTATCTCTGAAAATTTGAGGATTTTTAATATTGTAATATTGATAAAAAGAAATGGTAATTCTATCTTTACCAGCCTCATCAATTAAAGCAGCGCGTTCTTTAGCACTTAATTTATTGTACAGTTGCATGCTATACTAATTTTTAAGTTTAATACTATATTCTAATTTGCAAAGTTAGCTTTTTTGATGATTTATAAAATAGATTCTGCCATTAGTTTTGATAATTAATGAGTTACTTAACAAGTTTAGCCCAGATTGAAATGGCATCCTTTTTTGAGGGACGAAAAAAAGATATAATGAAAAGCTGGAAATAGCTTCTAAAAATAAATTTATATCAATTTGTTTAAAATTAAACTTTCCAATTTATTTTGGTAAATATTTTTGAAAATGATGCTTAGAATTTTTTTTGTTAGCATCTTTGCACTATCAAAAATATCAAAAATGAAAGTAGCTGTAGTTGGTGCAACTGGAATGGTTGGCACAGTAATGTTAAAAGTATTAGAAGAGCGTAATTTACCAATTACAGAATTAATTCCTGTGGCATCAGAAAGATCTGCTGGAAAAAAATTATCTTATAAAGGAAATGAATACACCGTTGTTACCTTGCAAGATGCTGTAAATTTAAAACCAGATATCGCTTTATTTTCAGCTGGTGGAGATACTTCATTAGAATGGGCACCAAGATTTGCAGAAGTGGGTACAACTGTAATTGATAATTCTTCTGCTTGGAGAATGGATGCAACCAAAAAATTAGTGGTTCCAGAAATTAATGGTAATGTACTAACTACTGATGATAAAATTATTGCAAATCCTAACTGTTCTACTATTCAATTGGTTATGGCTTTAGCGCCTTTGCATTCTAAATATAAGATGAAACGTGTGGTAATTTCTACTTACCAATCTGTTTCTGGAACAGGTGTAAAAGCTGTAAAACAATTAGACAACGAAGAAGCTGGAATTGATGGAGAAATGGCTTACCCTCATAAAATTGGAAGAAACGCTCTGCCTCATTGTGATATTTTCTTAGAAAATGGTTACACAAAAGAAGAAATGAAATTGGTAAAAGAACCGAAGAAAATTTTAAATGACAATTCATTTTCAGTAACTGCAACTGCAGTTCGTATACCAACTGCTGGCGGGCATTCTGAAGCGGTAAACGTACAGTTTGAAAATGATTTTAATTTGACTGAAGTTCGAAATATTTTAAGTGAAACTCCTGGTGTTATTGTTGAAGATGATCTGGCTAAAAACCTTTATCCAATGCCTGTAAATGCACATAATAAAGATGAGGTTTTTGTTGGTAGAATTAGACGTGATGAATCTCAAGAAAATACCTTAAATTTGTGGATTGTTGCAGATAACTTAAGAAAAGGTGCTGCTACAAACACAGTGCAAATCGCTGAATATTTAATAGAAAATAGCTTAGTCTAAAACATTTATGGCAACATTTTACAAAGTATTTATAAAGGAAATTAAACAAGAAACCGCAAATGCGGTTTCTGTTGTATTTGATATTCCTGAAAACTTAAAAGCTGAGTTTCAATTTACAGCTGGGCAATATGTTACTTTACAAAAAGAAATTAATGGAGAGCAAATACGTAGAGCATATTCCATATGTTCAACTCCAAAAAGTGGGGAAATTCGAGTTGCTATAAAAACTGTTGAAAATGGAATTTTTTCTGGTTATGCTACTTCTCAATTAAAAGTGGGTGATGAAATAGAAATTACAATTCCTGAAGGACGATTTTTATTAAAGCCACAAGCAAACAAAAATTATATTGGCTTTACTGCTGGTTCTGGAATTACTCCAATTTTATCGATGGTAAAATCGGTTTTAGAAAATGAACCAACAGCTACTTTTACATTGGTTTATGGTAATAAATCTGTTGCAGATACCATTTTTTATGATGAATTAAATGCACTTAAAGAAACCTATTCTCATCAACTAAAATTACACTATATTTTTAGTAGAGAAGAAGTTAAAAATCAATTAAGAGGAAGAATTGATAAAAACGTAACCAACTACTTTGTAAAAAACATGTATAAAGAAACAACTTTTAATGCTTCTTTTTTATGTGGTCCAGAAGAAATGATACATGCTGTCTCTGCTACTTTACAAGAAAATTATTTTTCAAAAGAAAATATTTATTTTGAATTGTTTACAGTTTCTATTGATGAGGACGCTGTCTCAGAAATAAAAGAAGGAAATTCTGAAATTACGGTTTTGTTAGATGACGAAGAGACTACTTTTACAATGACTCAAACTGACGATATTCTCGCTGCAAGTTTGCGCAATGATTTAGATCCTCCATATTCTTGCCAAGGCGGAGTTTGTAGCTCTTGTTTGGCTAAGGTTACAGAAGGCAAGGCTGTAATGACTAAAAACTCAATCTTAACCGCTAGTGAAGTTGATGAAGGGCTAATTTTAACATGTCAAGCTCATCCTACCACCCAAAAAATCACAATTGATTTTGATGATGTATAAGCAAATAGAAAATTATCTTTAAAAGCTAAAGATATTTTTCTAATTCTTTCTTTTTTAAACTTCAATTTAAAAATAGTATTTTTAGACAATGGATTTTTACGATTTTAAAAATGCCTTTCTAATTGGATTTTTTATGGCTTTTATGATAGGGCCTGTTTTTTTTATGCTCATACAAACCAGTATTTTAAAAGGAGCAAGAGCTGCTATAATTTTTGATTTAGGTGTTATTTTAGGTGATATTACTTTTATTTTAATCGCTTATTATGGAAGTAGATCCTTACTAGAAAAAATTAAAGATGATCCTAGGCTATTTTTTATTGGTGGATTAGTTTTGATTATTTACGGTCTTATTACCTATTTTGATAGGCAAAATAAAAAGGAGGCTATTGAATCTGCAAAAGGCTTAGAAGTTCCCATTCTAAAAAATAATTACTTAAAATTATTTTTTAAAGGGTACTTTTTAAACTTCATTAATATTGGTGTATTGGCTTTTTGGTTGGGAACTGTTTTAGTTATTGGCCCAACTTTAAAGATGAATCAAAATGCAATTTTCACTTATTTTGCGGTTATTATTTTAGGCTATTTTGCTACAGATTTGGGTAAAATATTTTTAGCGAAACAATTAAAAGATAAAATGACTCCAATTTTAATTTATAGAGTAAAAAGAATTATGGGCATAATTCTAATAATCTGTGGTGTTTTTTTAATCTTAAAAGGTTTTATTCCTAATGATAAAATTGATCAGTTTATTAATTAATTTATAAGCACAAAAAAAGTGAAGCTAAGACTTCACTTTTAGAGTTGATATGTGAAGCTGTTATTTCAGCTTCAAAACATTATTCTCGAGATTTACATCTGCCATTAATTTTTCTACATCAATTTCTACAGATTTCACATCTTTACTAGCTGTAAAAGAATATGTTGGATATGCCCAACCCCAATCTTCTATAATAGTTGCTGATGTTGGTTTTGCACCTCTCATTATTCTTAAAGGAATATTAAAGTTCTCTTTACTACCATCTTTATAAGTCACCAATAAATCTATTGGCATTGGCATTTTACCTATTCTTTCTAACGTTATTTTCTTACCTTCAACAGCTTTAATTCCATAATCAATAGTGTGGGTTGTTTGCGTCCATTCGTTTAAATACCAATCTAAGTGAATGCCAGAAACTTTTTCCATAGAACGTTTAATATCATTTGGTGTAGGATGTTTAAAACTGAAATCATCAAAAAACTTCTTTAAACCTTTAGCAACGTTTTCCTCACCAATTACATATTCTAATTGAGATAAAAACATACTTCCCTTTACATAACTGGCAATACTATACGCTGAATTTGTATTGTATCTATCTGCATGAGTAGACAACACTTCTTCCAAACCAGAGTTTACAATATAATTATAGCCTCTATAAGGACCCGCATTGGGATTTTTATCCCCTCTTTTTAAAATCTCATAAGATGCTTTATTAGATATATAAGATGTAAACCCTTCATCCATCCAAGGATGTAAACTTTCATTTGATGCTAATAAAAACTGAAACCAAGTGTGTGCCATTTCGTGCGCAGTAACGCCAAAAAGACTTCCAAATTTTCGTTCACCAGTAATTAAAGTTGACATTGCATATTCCATTCCACCATCTCCACCTTGAATTACAGAATATTGCTTATATGGATATTTACCTATATTTTCTGAAAAATAGGCCATTAATTCAGCAGTTTTTGGTTGTAATTTTCTCCAATTTTCTAAGTAATTTGTGCTTAATGTTTTCTTATATAAGAAATGTAAAGTTGGGCCATTTGGCATTTCTAAAAAATCATGCTTATAATCAGGATCTGCTGCCCACATAAAATCATGTACGTTTGGTGCTTTAAAATTCCAAGTAAGTTTATCGCCTTGCGGTAAATTTAAAGGCTTGGCTTTATCTTCATAATTATAACCTACTTCTTGTGGATTTTGTAGATAACCAGTACCACCAACAACATAATTCTTATCAATATGAAGCGTTACATCAAAATCGCCCCAAACTCCGTGAAACTCTCTTGCAATGTATGGAGGCGTATGCCATCCCTCAAAATCATATTCTGCCATTTTAGGATACCACTGACTCATAGACAGCGCTACACCTTCTGCACTATTTCTTCCTGATCTTCTTACTTGATTTGGCACTTGTGCGTCAAAGATCATATCAAAAGTTACACTTTCTCCAGACTTTATAGGTTTATTTAAAGTAACTTCTAAAATAGTACCAACAGTTTGGTAATTAACAATTGTGCCATCTTGTTTTAAGGAGTTTACTTTAATGTAACCTATTTCATCAGGTTTTAATTTACTTATTTTATCAGCAATCTTTGCGCTTGGATCTTTAATATTTAAAGAACGAACATCCATTTGTGAACCTGGTTGAAATGCATTAAAATAGAGATGATAAAAAACTCGATCTAGATCATCAGGTGAATTATTAGTATAAACTAATTTTTGTTTTCCTTTATATTGATAACTGTTTACATCCATATCAATATCCATAGTATAATCTGCATGCTGTTGCCAATAACTATTGTTGAGTATTGAAGTTGATTTATTTTCTACATACTTTACCTCTTTGGTTTGTGCGCAAGAAATAAACATCACAATTGATAGTAACAAAAAAAATATTTTTTTCATTTTTTGATTTATATAGTGGTTAGATTATTTACCGTTAACAATTTTATCTGCCATTATTAAAGCATTATAAGCATTAACTATTCTTCCAGAAACTGATAATTCCGAAAATTCTACCATAACTCCATTTGGGTTTTCTCTTGAGTTTGAGCCCGGTTTTATCACTTCAAAATTAATTTTAACTCCAGAATTCATTAAGATATGTTTAACTTGACTTGCAGTTAATTTTGGATAATAAGACCGAACTAAAGCTGCAACTCCAGCAGTTGAAGGTGCTGCCATAGATGTACCACTTATAGATTGATATTCATTTTCTGGAAAAGTAGAATGAATTTGCACTCCAGGCGCAAAAATATCTACATTTTTCTTACCGTAGTTAGAAAAATTTGCTGGTAATTTTTCATTATAATTTACACTCATTGCTCCAATAGTAATAACATTATCAGAAATTTCTAGCAATAAATCTTTAGAATCATTTGGATATGTTTTTTCTACATCTATGTCTTTACCGTCATTCCCGGCAGCGTTTACAATTAATACATCTTTAGAACCTGCATATTTAATTGCATCATAAACCCATTCTTTTTTTGGTGAATATCCTTTTCCAAAACTTGTATTAATAACTTTAGCGCCATTATCTACAGCGTATCTTATAGCTAAAGCTACGTCTTTATCATATTCATCTCCATCTGGCACTGCTCTAACTGCCATAATTTTCACATTATTAGCAACACCATTTACTCCTTTTTCATTATTTCTTGAAGCCGCGATTATACCAGATACATGCGTACCATGCGCCTCATCTTTTGTAGAATGTCCTGTTTTATTATCACCATAAACAACAACATCCATAGTATTTGGGTCATCATTAAGAACTGTCCTATAATTTTTAATAGGTTTGTTACTCATTAAATCATCCGCATTTTCAACTAATCTTGTTAATTCCTCTTTAGCTGCATTTAAAGAAGGGAAACCAAAACCATACATCTGTTCTGCAACAGCTACACTTCTTTGTAAAGTAGGTTCCTCCGTTTTTATGGATTGAACTTCTTTTTTTGTAAAATCCGTTTTGTTTAGGTTCTTTGAAATTTCGTCAATTGAACCGTTTACTGCATTTAAAATTTGCTCGTATCTTGTTTTATTTGCTTTCGCAGATTCCATTTTTTTCGCCTTACCTGCCTTAGCTGCTTTTACTTCATCCTCTGAAGTAATAGAGGGATTGTCTAAAATTCTTGCTTCCTCAGAGTTTTCTTTATAAATAGGTCCTAAAAAATTCCATCCATTGATATCATCTACATATCCATTTTTGTCATCGTCCTTATTATTTCCAGCTACCTCTTTAGTATTTACCCAAGCAACATCTTTTAAATCTTCATGAGTTAAATCTGTACCAGAATCAACTACACCAACAATAACCTCAACACCTTCTTTATCCTCTAAAAAAGCATAGGCCTTTTTAATACTCATACCTGGAATTGAGTCTGTTGATAAATCTGCATGAGACCATCTATTCATTTCATCCTCTGACAACTTCGATTTTTTAGCAGGAATATCTATATAATTATCTACACCAGCTGGTACTGGTATTTTTGAAATTGTTTTACAACTAGTAAAAATTATACTTCCAACGACTGCAAAAAATATTGATTTGAAAATTTTCATAATTATGTATTATCTTAATTAAATATATCTGTAAATTTATATGTTTTGTTTATTCTTACTCCTTTATCTGTATGTTTAACTGTACAAATTTCATTATACGCATCATGCTCTAAAAAAAGATAAAAGTTTTTATCTGCTGCTTCTTTTAAAAAGTTAGCTTTTTCTTTGATTGTTATGAGGGGTCTTGTATCATAACCCATAACGTAAGGCAAAGGAATGTGCCCAATAGTTGGTAGTAAATCTGCCATAAAAACTAAAGTTTTATCTTGATAACTGAGCTTTGGTAACATTTGTTTTTCTGTATGACCATCCATAAAAAGGACATCAAAACCTATTTGATCTTTTGCATTTCTATGTATAAAATTCAATTGCCCATTTTCTTGAATAGGCTTAATATTTTCTTTTAAAAACGATGCTTTTTCTCTAGCATTTGGTGCTATTGCCCATTGCCAGTGATTCTCATTACTCCAAACTTTGGCATTTTTAAACGCTGGAACCAGCAGACCTTTTTCATTTCTTTTGATGACACCTCCACAATGATCAAAATGTAAATGTGTTAAAAAAACATCAGTAATATCATCTCTATGGAAACCGTAACTTTTAAGAGATCTATCCAAAGAAAAATCACCAAACAAATAATAATAACTGTAAAATTTATCTGATTGTTTATTCCCTAAACCCGTATCTATTAAAATTAAGCGATCACCATCCTCAATAAGCATGCAACGCATACTCATTTCAATCATATTTTTACTATCGGAAGGATTGGTTTTTTGCCAAATTGATTTTGGAACAACTCCAAACATTGCACCTCCGTCTAATTTAAAATTACCTGTTTCTATAGGATATATTTTCATCTAAAAGAATGAATCTAAGTGTTAGAAATTTAAAAGCCTACAAATATGTTAAAAATTTAACAATTTCACATTAATAAAAATGTTAATATCTCTTTAAATAAGAACTATTTTATAATAATTTCTTGTTGAATTTCATTACCCAAAATATCTACCACAGTAATTTTAAAAATCCCTTTTTCTTGCGCAATTGCAAATTCGTGCTTTTCTTGCGTCGTACCTAAAAACTCGTTATTTAAAGACCAAAACAAAGTGGTATCTGAATTAGAGTGTGCTACTTTGATTATCAAATCATTTTGTTTTCCATCAAAATCTTTAGGTAAAAAAACAGTGGTTTTTTCTGTGGGATAAATAAACTTCATCGTGTTTTTTTCATCACCTAAACAATCATTTCTAAAATTAGGTAAAGGTTTGTAAAACGGATTTTTAGTTTTGTAATAATATTCCATTAAAGGTGGCAAAATAAACCAAGATTTCTGTTTAATATTCTCCAAACTTTCACAAAAAGTATTTACTTGGTAAAGTTCAGATTTATCAACATTTATAATTTTATGAAAAGGACAAGGAGCTGTTTTTAAACCTGATATCTGAATAAATTCCAGATTTTTATCTTCGCAAAGTTTAGTAGCTCTATGACCGCTTTTTACACAAACTTCAACTTCCGTCATTTCATCAAAAGGCTTTTCAAACCATTCTGAATTGGGCAATTTATCAAAAACATCAAACAAAATAGGCGCAGCAGTTTGTAAACCCACCAAACCCGGTCTCCCTTCACCATCTGCATTCCCAACCCAAACTCCAACCACGTAATCTCTAGTAACACCTATACTCCAGGCATCTCTAAAACCAAAACTTGTTCCTGTTTTCCAAGCAATTTGTTTTGAAGAATCAAAAAACTCCCAGTTTTCATGATCATTAGGTCTGTTTACATCTTTTAAACTCTCTAAGGTTAGATAAATGGAAGCAGCATCAAAAATATTTTTCTCTACAATTTTCTCTCCAAAATTAATCTTTTTGTTATCGTAATAGTTAGGCTCGCAAAATTCATTAGAAAAATACGTACTTGAATTTTCGGAAAAATGATTTACCGTAGCAGCGAGAGCTGCATAGCTTTTACACAAATCCCAAAGGTTACTTTCTGCACCACCTAAAACTAAGGTTAACCCATAATGGTCAGGACTTTTTTTTATGTCTTTTAAATTCAATTTCTGTAAATAGTGATGAAATTTTTCTAAACCAAAACTTTGCAACATTCTAACAGTAGGTACATTCAACGATTTTGATAATGCGAGTTTTGCAGAAACAACTCCTGCATACTTTTTATCAAAATTTTCTGGATGATAACTGCCGTAATTGGTAGGAATATCTGCAACCAAAGTATTGGCCAACAAGTCTCCACTGTCTAACATAGCTGCATATAAAAATGGTTTTAAAATACTTCCTGTACTTCTTGGTTTATCAATAACATCTACATCACTTTCATGTATTTTTGAGGCTGGGGCGTTCCCTACATAAGTTAATACATTTCTAGTTTTTACATCCAAGACCAAAACAGCAATGTTGTGTACTCCGTTTTTTGAAAGTATGTTATGATGATTTTTTACGATTATATTTGTTTGATTCTGTAGATTTTTATCAATAGTTGTTTTTACAATTTCCCCCTTTTTTTCTTTGTTGATTTTTTGCAGTAAATGAGGAGAAATCTGAGGTAGTTGGTATGGTTTTTTTGGAATTTCTTCTAAAATTGATAAATCATAAGTTAATGAATCAATTGCCTTTTTAACGAGTAATTTTTTTAATAGTCGATTTCTTTTAGCTAATAATTTCTGTTGATTTTTTCCTGGGTAAATCAAGTTTGGTGCATTTGGCAAAACTGCTAAAGTTGCAGCTTCTGCCCAAGATAAATCTGATGCTTTTCTGTTAAAAAATCTCCAAGATGCTGCATCTAAACCAACCACATTTCCTCCAAAAGGTGCATTTGAACTCCAATAAGTTAAAATCTCTTTTTTACTTTCTCTTAATTCTAATCTTGATGCTAAGATGAGCTCTTTTAGTTTTTCAACATAAGTTCTTGGCCTACCATTTCTACTCAAACGCATGACTTGCTGAGTAATTGTACTTCCACCTCTAACCACTTTTCCTGCTTTTAGATTTTGTCTTAAAGCATTAAAAATGGATACAGGATTGAACCCTATATGCTTATAAAAATATTCATCTTCAAATTGAATTAAACAAGTTTCAAACTTCGGAGGAATAGTATCATTATGAGGGAATCTCCATTGACCGTCATCTGCAATCAAAGCACCCAATAAATCTCCTGATTTACTTACAATTACTGTTGATGTAGGTTTGGTGAAAAGTTTCTTGGGTAAACAAAACACATAAAACATTAATAGAACAACAAGAAGTATTGTTTTCTTTTTATGCTTTAAAATGTAATCTTTAATTTTCAATTTTGAGGAATTTCGAATTGTTTTTAGTTATTCAAACTAATCTACTAAACAAATAGATTACTTCACACTCTTTACAATTCCGTTACATATTTCTTATTTTACTACCTTAATCCAGCGCCCTTTGGTTCTTACCAAATAATCATTATCGTACATTGCCTCTACTTGAACTCCAGGCAAATAATAATCCCCCAAATAAGCTGCATTCAACAAAACTGTAAAAGTTTTAATTTCAGAGCCATTTCTTTTTTGATTTAAATCAAAATAAAAGTTTACACGATCATCTTTAATATCTGTATATCTTGCTGTACTTTTTGCGGTTGTTCCAAATTCAGTAAATCGTGTGTTTACAATTTCCCATCCAGAAGGAAAAATTTGTGTTAATGCAATATCTTTAATGGTTTCATTTTTGGGATTACTTACGCTTATTCTAGCTATAAAATCTTGACCTTGTTTTAACTGATTTATATTAATTTTATTTCCTTTTAAATCTGTATAATTTAGAATAACACTTAAACCTCTTTGTTCTAAAATTTCATTACCCAATGGTAATTTTCCTGAATTGATAATTCTTGCAAAAACTAAATTACTCTGTTCATTATTTATCAAAATTGTATTTTCTCCATTTTTTACAGACAATGTTCTCTGAACCATTGCTCTTGATGATTTTAATTGTTCTGTTTTCCCATCATTTGTATATTTAATATTGATAGATTTCCCTCCATTTTTAATCACCATTTTTCCAATAGCCAAAAGACAGTAAGCAGTAGTTTGTGTACTCATCCAACTGCTACTTGATAATTTTTTAGCTATACTTTTAGCAAGTTCTTTTGAATTTTCATGATTTAAAAGTAACATGGTTTCTAAGGCCATCGCTTTATTTCTCATTTGAGAACCATAATTGTTATAATTATATTCAGAAAAATTTAGTGTTGCATTTTTAATAATTTCTATAGATGCTTCATTTTGCCCAACCAAAGCATAAGCTGCTGCCAACCTCCATTTTGCATCATTACTTAACTTCTTAAATTCTCTTAATCTGTTCATTGCAGATAAATCTGGACTACCAGCTAAAGCCAAAGTATACAATCTATAAGCTTGTTCTAAATCTGATGTATATTCATTGTATTTTTGCCTCCAATTTGTAGCTGCTTGCTTTTGGTATTTTATAAAATTACTTTTAAAAGTAAGGGGTAATGCAAAACCTTTTTGTTCTGCTTCCAACATAAAATGACCTGCATATGTTGTTCCCCAATCGCTAATATGATTTTCTCCTAGCCAATAACTTAAACCTCCATTTGCCTTTTGAAATTTACCCAAACGATTGATTCCGTTTTCAATATTTGTTTGAATTTGGCGTTTCTTTTTTGATGTTAAATCAAAAATATCATTCAAAAATAATTGCGGGAAAACGCTAGAAGTGGTTTGTTCTACACAGCCAAATGGATATTGTATTAAATATTCTAACCTGCCTGAGAAATTAATGGCAGGAATTGTAGAAAACTCTATTATTGCTGTATTAGAACCTTCTACTCCAAAAGTATTAAAACTAATATTTTGCGACTGATCTCCTTGAATAGTCTTATCAATTACCTTTGTTGTAATAGGGTTTGGATTTGAAATATCTAACTGTACTTTATAACTTGATATTTCTCCATTCCCAGAAGCAATTACCTCAACAATATTGAGACCGTTTGCTTTTGCAACATCCAATTCAAAATACAACATTTTTTCATCTGGCTTTTCAAAATTGATATTTTGTATTGCATTACCAATAACTTGAATTCCGGTTGAAGTTTTTACTTTTACAGTAACATTTTGCACTTTTTTATCCATTGCAAAAAGAGTCACGGGTAAAATTACTTTTTCTTTTGGCGCCAATTTTCTTGGTAAAGTTGCTAAAACCATTAAGGGCTTTTGCACTGGGGTTGTTTCTTGAGCATTACCAAAAGCTTCTGTTTTTATATCACCAGCAACCACCATTGTTCTTACGGAACCTATATAATTAGGCAAAGTGATTTTATGAGATTTTGTTACACCTTTATCCAAAGTAAAAGGACCTAAAAATTTGACTACAGGTTTAAATCTATTGGCTTTTTTATTTTTACCTTTAGTTAAAGTTCCGTCACCACCTATGGCAAAAACTTGATCTATACTTCCTGAATATGCACCCATAACATCATCAAAAATATCCCAAGTTTTAACGCCTAAAGCCTCTCTTGCATAAAAAGTATTGTATGCATTTGGTGTTTTAAATCTTGTTAAATCCAGCAATCCTTCTTCTACAATTGCTAAAGTGTAGGTCATTTCTTTATTATTTTTTTCTGAGACTTTTACGGTAAATTCCTTTTCTGGCGCTAACACTTTTGGCATTTTAATTTCCGGTGATAATCTTGTTGATGCATTTTCAACAAAAACTGGCACCACGCCAAACAAACGAATTGGCAAATCGTTTTCTGTAATTTGGTGAGGCTGCAACAAAGAAATATTCACATATACATTTGGAGTCATTTCTTTGGTAATCTCCAATTCTATAGATGTTTTTCCTTTTTGAGTTTGTACCCATTTGGTTTTTAAAATCTTTGTTCCGTTTTCAATACTTATTAATGCCTTTCCTTTTGAACCTGAAGGAAAAGTAATTTTTGCAGTTTCCCCAACGTTGTACTTTTCTTTATCCGCAGCAAAAACCAATATTTTTGCAGCTTCTTTATCTCCTGAAGAAGAACTTTGCCACCAATTTTTATAAAAATAAGCTGTTCTTCCTGTTGCGTGACCACTTACTGGATCTATAACTCTTATTAAAAAACGGCCTCTATCTTTATCTGGAATATTTAATTTAAAACTTCCTTCTCCTTTTGAGTTTGTGATTAATTCCAAGGTTTTAAAGGGTTTGTGATAAGAACTTGAAGTATATTTTGATAAGTTATCTGATGAAGAACTCCACCACCAACGCCATTCTATTTTAAAAATCTCTACTTTAATTTTTCTTTTTTGAATTGGCTTTCCTTCTTTAGTTAAAGAAACTATAGAAAACTCTTCATCTTCATCTGTTAAGAAAGAACCATTTCTTTTTTCTTTCGGTGATTGTAAGCCAACAAAAGCTGAAAAAGGAGCATATTTTTTAGAAAAAGCATCAATGGAAAAATCGCCTCCATTTTCAAAAGCTCTTGCCAAAAACTGAATATTTAGCATTCCTGGTGCATTTTTTCCTACTTTTAATTTACTACTAATTTTAGCGAAGCCATTTTCATCAACTTTACCATCAAAAATATTTACTTCTTCTGAAGAGTAACTTCTTGATGGATCAGAAAAAATATAATTTTTGTAGTTTTTAAAACTATAATTTAAAGATGAAACTTTTGCCTTTATCTCTGCTTTTAGATTTTTTGCTGGGGTGCCATGCAGCCATTTTAGATCTAAAGTTCCCTCAATTGGGCTGTTACTGGATAGAATTTCATCTTCAAAATCAATCTTAATTTTTAGTCGATTGGGTTTTACTGTTTCAATTTTTAAATTCTTGTAAAATTTTGCACCTCCTACAGAAATTTTTGCTGAGTAATTTCCTGTTACCGCGTCTGTATTTGTTTTAAAAACAAACTTGTAGAAATTATTCACATTATTAGTTATCACTTTTTTGTAAACAAGTTTACCTTGTGGATTTGTAACTTCTAATTTTACAGGATGATTTTTAGGTAGTTTATTATCAGCATCATTCAATAAGAAAGATAAATACAAACTATCTCCCGGCCTCCAAACACCGCGCTCACCGAAAATATATCCCTTTAAACCTTTTTGAGTTTTACTTCCTGAAACATCAAATTTACTTAACGACAACGCATTACCGTCAAAAAGACGAATATATCCTTTATTTTTTCCCTTTGATACGATTGCAAAAGCTACATTTTTAGTTGCATCAATAGTTAAAATTCCCTCTGAGTTTGTTTTCCCAGCTGCAATTTCTGATTGCTGATAATTGTATAATTTTACTGTTGCTCCAGCTTCTGGATTTGTATTCAAAATATTTGTAATCGCAAAAAAGTAGGTATTACTTTCTTCTTTTTTAGCTATTATTCCCAGGTTTGATGCCAATACGTTTTGAGCAACAATTCTATCTTCATTATAATACGCATCATTACAAGGGTTATCTCTTTCTCGCCAATTGTAACTGTAATTTCTATAACGATATAATTTATTATCCCAATATAATTCTTCCTTTATATCTTCATCTTGTTCATCAAAATATTGCTCTTCTTCTAATGAATTCTCTGAACTATTATTATCTGCACAATTGAAGAAAGTTTGCTCTTTCTTATAACTTAGTTCTACTCTATAAATAGCGCCAGGTTCAGTAGCTATCATTTTAGAAATATCAACACTATATGCTTTCCAAGTTTGAGTATTATTTTCCTTTTTATCAATTAATGTTAGTTTCTTTTTTGCAATTGTTCTGCCTACTCTTCTAATATTATATTGATTATTGCTGTTGATACGGTTTTCTTGTAAGAATTGCAACACATTGTCTTCGTAAATTTTGATAATTCTTACTTCAACTTCGCGAATATTAATGGCTTCAAAATTAAATTTAAGCTCTTTGGAATTTGGTAAAATTGTTCCGCTTGAAATGGATCTAATCTGAGGTTTTTTTTGTTCGAAAGTAACTGATTCACTAAAAGGAGATTTCAACTTATAATTACTAGAATTCTTAATACCTTCAAAAACAGAAACTAAAACACTTCCTTTAAAAATTTCATTAGAAAAAACCTTTAATTGATTTCTGTTTACAATAAATCTTGGTGATTTTACACCTTTTAAGCTAATTAAACCATCGAAGTTTTGTTGCTTTTTTAAAGGATCTGAAAAGTTTATAGAAATAAATTTTTCTGCAGTATTACTTGCATTAATACTGAGTACTTTAAAATTATTTTTCCCAGGAATTGTAATTTCGTTTTCACCTTTATTATCTGAATTTATGGCCATTCCATTCCAAGATATTTTCAACTCAGAGTCGTCTATAAAACGTTGAATACTATCTATTTTAAATTCAAAGATTTTAGATTCTTTATTAGCCTCATTCCAAATTATATTTTTTACTTTTCCTTTTTGAGTAGCTTTTATCAGTTTTTTTGCATCAATTAAATTAATGATATCCGCAGATTTTACAAGACCTTCTAGATATTGGTAATCTTTAGAATACGATTGTAAAACATCTTTTTCAATCTTAAAATTAGGAGTAATTGTTTTAAATTGAAATGTATAATTATCATATCCTTTTGGGATATTTTTATAAATATTATTTAATTTTACAGTAATCGTATATTCTGTATCTGGTTGTAATTTGTCCTTCGGAATAAAAACAAAAGCATGTTTATTAATTGATTTTAAGACTCCTTTTACAGCAGGTTTTATTTTAATAATTTCACTAGAAATCTCTTTATTAGTTTCCCAACCCTCAACTTGCTGAGCTAAATTAATATTGATATTTTGATTGGTAGAAACTTCTCCAGAAGTTGTGTAACTAATATATTCTTTAAATTTGTAAATATTATCAGTTTTAATCTCTTCATTATTACAAGAGAAACTCAATAACAAAATAACGAAAGCTGAAAGTAGATTTTTTAATTTCATAGTTGTAATATTTAGAAGCACAACTCAAAAATAAGAATTAAAATATCAAGGTTTAGAATAAATGAGAATTCGTAGGACTTTGTTTAGAATTTGAAAATAAAAAAACGCCTCAAAAGAATTGAAGCGTTCTGAGGTGTCTAGCGGATTCGAACCGCTGTACATGGTTTTGCAAACCATTGCCTAGCCACTCGGCCAAGACACCTTTTGTTATTGGACTGCAAATTTACAGTTTTTTATAATTACTACAAGTATTTTTTACTTTTTGATTTTTTTCGTCCAATCTTTCTATTTTAGACTAACAAACTATCATCTTTTTTTTGTTAAAATAATAACTACTTCTTCTACATTGCCCCCAATTGGCGGGTTTATTTTGGAAACCGAAACCGTTGCTTTTTTTATCATTTCTAATTCTTTGAAAAAACGGTTTAAGATGCGCTGTGCAACTTCCTCTAATAACTTAGAACGTATTGCCATTTCTTCTTTTACAATATGATTTAAATGCACATAATCTACTGTATCTGATAAATCATCAGTCTTTGCAGATTTTTTTAAATCTGCCTTTACCTTAACATCTACTCTATACCAAGAACCAATTTTAGCTTCTTCCTCTAAACATCCGTGATTGGAATAAATTTTGATATTATTTACTTTAATAATTCCCATTTATTCTTCTTGATTTGATGTTGATTCCAATTTTTCCCACATTTTATCAGAGTTTAATCTAAAGGAACCCAAATGTTGAAAATTGCATTGATTAGGGGCAATTATAGACAAAAAAGATTCTTGTTTTTTGTTATTGTATAGATAATAAGTTTCTCCTATATTGGGTTCAAAACTAAATTTGGCATTGTAAACCAAATCATTATATTGAAACTTTTCCATTAAAGCTTCATATTCTTTTTTTACCTCCTCAAACTTAGATTTGATTTGTTTGTTAACCCTTTGAATTCCATCATTTTTCCAACCAGCTGTATTTAAAGGAGTAATTACCGGAGAACTTGCAGATGTGCCATAAGACTTTAAAGCAGCATCGTATTTTTGACTTTGTTCGTTAAAAACAACTAAATCTGGTTTTTTAACCTCATCTTTCTTCATACTGCAAAAATACGATAATAAATATGTACCAAATTCTGTTTTTAGAAAACTTTAACTGCTTAATAAGCCTGCGTTAAGGATTGCAACGACAGCTTTTTTAAGATTTTTTATCTTAAAAAACTACAGTGGAAAGCCTGACCTGAAAGGTAACGCCCATATTTTTAAAAGAAAAAAGTATAAATGTAAAAAGAAACATACAATACAATTTATTACTTAGAAACTTTGCCATATGTTTAATTTACAAAATTTAAATTTCGTTAAGTATTTTATGTAATTTTGTACATTAATTTTTTTTTGATAAAACAATGTCTGAAGATAGTAAATCACTTAATTTTATTGAGCATATTATAGAAGAAGATTTGGCAAACGGAATGCCGAAAGAAAATTTACGCTTTCGTTTTCCGCCAGAACCTAATGGATATTTGCATATTGGCCATACTAAAGCTATTGGAATTAGTTTTGGCTTGGGTGAAAAATATAATGCCCCTGTAAACTTACGTTTTGATGATACGAACCCTGCAAAAGAAGAACAAGAATATGTAGATGCAATTAAACAGGATATTTCTTGGCTGGGTTACAATTGGGCCAATGAATGCTATTCTTCTGATTATTTTCAGCAATTGTATGATTGGGCAATTTTATTGATAAAAGATGGAAAGGCATATGTAGATTCCCAAACTTCTGAAGAAATGCGCGAGCAAAAAGGAACTCCAACTCAAGTGGGCATAAATAGCCCATTTAGAGCAAGAACTGTTGAAGAAAACTTGGAATTATTCCAAGGAATGAAAGATGGAAAGTTTAAAGAAGGTGAACACACTTTGCGTGCAAAAATTGATATGGCTGACGACAACATGTTAATGCGTGATCCTTTAATGTATAGAATTATGTACAAAAACCATCATAGAACTGGTGATGATTGGTGTATTTATCCAATGTATGATTGGACGCATGGAGAAAGTGATTATATAGAACAAATTTCGCACTCTTTGTGCTCTTTAGAGTTTAAGCCCCATAGAAAATTATACAATTGGTTTAGAGATAATGTTTACGATTTTAGTAAAACTAAATATCCACACCCACCAAAACAGCGCGAATTTTCTCGTTTGAATTTGAGTTATACCATAATGAGCAAACGTAAACTATTAAAATTGGTAGAGGAAGGATTTGTTTCTGGCTGGGATGACCCTAGAATGCCTACTATTTCTGGCTTACGAAGACGTGGTTATACTCCTGCATCTATAAAAAGTTTTGTAGAAACTGTTGGTGTTTCTAAACGAGAAAATGTAATTGATGTTGCGCTTTTGGAATTCAAAATCCGTGAAGACTTAAACAAAACTGCTAAAAGAGTAATGGGCGTTTTAGACCCTGTAAAAGTGGTAATTACTAATTATCCTGAAGGAGAAGAAGAAATTTTAGACGCCAATTATAATGACTACGAAGAAGGATTTGGTAGTAGAACTGTTCCTTTTTCTAGAGAAATTTATATAGAGAGAGAAGATTTTAGAGAAGAAGCAAATAAGAAGTTTTTCCGATTAAAATTAGGTAAAGAAGTCCGTTTAAAAAATGCTTATTTTATCACCGCAAACAGTTGTACTAAAGATGAAGATGGAAATATTACTGAAATTCAGTGTACTTACGATCCATTAACAAAATCTGGGAGCGACACTCCAGAAAGTAAACGTAAAGTAAAAGGAACTTTGCATTGGGTTTCTGTAAAACACGCTGTAAAAGCAGAGGTTAGGGCATATGACCGGTTATTTTTAGATGAAGCTCCAGATAGTCATAAAGACAAAGATTATATGGATTTTATCAATCCGAATTCTTTAGAAATTATTGAAGCTTTTTTAGAACCGAGTTTACAATCTGCAAAAATTGGAGAGCGTTTTCAGTTTCAACGCTTAGGGTATTTTAATGTTGATGATGATTCAATTTCTGAAAATCTTGTTTTTAATAAGACTGTTGGTTTGCGTGATTCTTGGGCGAAAAAGTAATAGTTATGGAACTTAATTTTAAAAATAAAACAACCAAAGAATTAGCAGATACCTTAAAAATATTAAAGATTATTGCTACTTCGCTTCTAATAATTATTCTTTTATTATTATCCATTACTATTTACGGAATGTTAACAAAAGAAGATAACGGAACATTTATAGCCTTATTTGTTGTTGGTATTTCTTGTGCTGGTATTTTGCCTTTACAATTTGCATCAATGAAAAAAGTTAAAAATGAATTAAAAAGCAGAAGTTAAAAATGAGAAAAATAATAATTTTAGGTTTACTTTTTTTAGCTTCTTGCTCAAATCAAAAACAAATAAAACAAATTGCCGAAGTTTCTTGCGGACAATGTAAATTTGATTTAGATACTGAATTGGGATGCAGTTTAGCCCTGCGTTTTGAGAGTAAAGCTTATTTTGTTGATGGTTTTGGTATTGACGATTTTGGTAATGCTCATAATGAAAAAATTGGTTTATGCAATGCAATTAGAAAAGGAGAAATAACAGGTGTATTGCAAAATAACAGATTTGCTGCTAGCTCATTGAAACTGATTGATTAACTAAATTTTCACCTTCTAAACCTGTAAGTAAACTTTATTAAAAAGGTATCATTCGCTGGTGCATTAAAAACTTGGTCTGAAACAGCATCTATTAAGTCTTCAGAAACTTGCGCATCGCCTAAAGAGCCTCTAGACCAAACTAAAAAAAGTTCAGAGCCTGGAATATATTCCCATCTTGCTACTAAATTTGTTTGGAATTGTACAAAAGAAAAATCTGGATTTTCAAAACTGTAATCAGTTATTCCATCTCTATTTTCATCAATCAAATATTCATCATTTTGAAAAGAAATTTGATTCGCATCATAAATTGAAATCCTGTCTTTAATACTTTTACCTGTAGGATTTAAAACGTAATTTAAATCTTTAAATTTTCCTTTGGAAATAAAGGGTTGCCCATAAAATTGTAAAGAAATATCTGGAGTAAAGCTATAATTTAAACGCAATGTTGTTGTTAATGTTTGGTTTTGAATTCTTCCTAAAATATATCTTACATCATCACCAAACAAAGTTTCATCTATATACTGAGTTTTATCAAACAGGTTTGCATACTCCACATTAAAAGACATACTGAATGCATCCGTAGGTTGATAATTTGTTCTTACTACAAAACGATCTCTGCCAGTAACATTTTCAGAAGAATGTCTATTGGAGTACCCGAGCGTAAAACTAAATAGTTTGCTTCTATCAGAATTTATAAACAAATAAGTATATCCTCTATTAGGTCTTCTAAATCTTGGACCTCCTCTAAGATAGAAATTATCATAAAAATGAGTATTAATTCCATAACCAAATTCTGAAGACCAATTATTTATCCAACTGAACTCTCCACTAAGTTCATATCTAACCCTGTTAAGATTACCCCCAAAATCATAAAAAGTACCTTGTTCAAGTTTTGCACTTATATTTCTGTATACTTTGGTTGGTATTTGCCATAAATATCTAAGATTAGTAAATTGATAAATTTCGTCTGTTCTTCTTAAAAAACCCACGTCATTAAGCTCTAGTTCTGGAGACCTCCAAATTAATCCTCCGTCGTATCTCCAATTTCCACCACCTTTTTTACCCAATTCAATTCTTCCTCCTGTACCTCTTAACGATGTTTTATTTGGATCTACAGAAACATAACTAGCATCAACTCTTTGAAAGTTATGACGCAATGTTCTTTGAGTTGCTGTAATTGCCTCTTTAGTTCCAGAAACATTGCTAAAAATTACACTTCCATCTAAATAATATGCTCTGTTTTTCCAATTATGCTGAAAATCGATTCCTGCTGTGTATGCAGATTTATGTAGTTCTGTAAAATTACCATCAGCAAAACGATTTGTTGCCGTAAAAATTCCTCCAACAAATGAGTTTCTCTGGTTAAAATCTTTTTGTGCTCTTGCCACAAAATAATTGGTCATAGGTTCTACAATCTCTTCTCTTTCAGCTCCATCAGTTTGTCTAATTTTTGCATACTCATTGGCTGTTAAACTCTCTAAAACTCCTATTGACCAGCCATCTTTTGTTTTTCCGGAAAATTTAGCAGCGCCTAAAATTGTAGAATTCTGTGGTTCATTTGCAAATTCTCCATCAGCTAAACTTGCATTTCTCTGAGGATTTCTACCAATTCTTCGGCTATAAAAAAGATTATCACTTCGGTTAGCAAACTTAAAATCGAAAATATTAAAATTCTCGACAAAAAATGGACGTTGTTCTTTAAAGAAAATCTGAAAACCATCTAAAGCAATTGCTCCAGGATCTGCCTCAACTTGGCCAAAATCTGGATTTACAGTCAAATCTAAAGTTAAATCATTGGTAATACCAATCTTAGCATCTAAACCTGCATTTAATTTGAAATCATTTCCATCTCTATATGGGTTTCCAGCTTCAGCTGGATATATATCTTGCTGTAAAACTGTAAATGGTTGAATTTCTAATTGTTTTTGCGAAACTAAATCTTTTAATCCGTGTAACTCTCCAGCCTCACTAATAAATCCAGCTTGATCATTGGGAATTCTTTGCCACAATGAACGCTCTTGAAGTCTAAAAATAGTTCTGTTTACATTCAGACCCCAGATTTGTTCTTTGGCTTTTCCAAAACGCAATTGACTAAAGGGTATTTTCATTTCTGCTGTCCAACCTTTATCATCTACTTTAGCATTTGTATACCAAATTGGATTCCAGCTTTCATCCCAATTATTTCCATTTTGAGATGCAATTTCTTCACCTTTAACTCCAGCAGCAGTTACTGTAAAAACAAAAGCAGTTCTTTTATCATGATAACTATCAATAATTACATTGATACGATCTCCCTGAAAACCGTCTCTCCTGCTCAAACGCTTTTGAATTAAATCAGGCTCTGCATCAAAAGCTCTTAGTGCAACATATAAATGTTTTGCATCATACATAATTTTAAATGCAGTTTGATATTCAGGAGGTGTACCTTCATCTGGTTCTTTTTCCGTAAAATCTGAAGACCATTCTACAACATTCCAAGCATCATCAGAAATATCTCCATCAATTATTGGAGTTTTGTTTAGTTTTTGTGTAGTATAAATCCTTTTTGTGACTTTATTTTCAGGCGTTTTTTGAGCTGTTATTCTTTCAGATAAAAAAAGACAAAAAACTAAAAACGGTAGAGTGAGTTTCTTTTTTATTAAGTATTTTGGGCTTAACATTACTAACAAGCAATTATTTTAAATATTGAATACAAAAGTAACTTTGTATTTTCATAACTTTATGTTAATAATTTCAAATATTAGACACTAATTTCAGAATGAAGATGCCTAAAAGTGAGCTTTAACTTTTAATTAAATCAAATCTATTTATCATCGCTATACTTTAAAATTAATTGGATTTAGTTGTTGATTTTATTACAAAATATGCAACATTTTAAAAAATAGATTGAACTATTCTCAAATAGATATAATCGCTACAAATAAATCTAACTCACTATTTGTCAAACCAATAAAAAGAGGTACATTTGCACTCCTTTTTTAAGGAAAAAATAAATTATTAATAAACAAAAACTAATAGTGTAATTATGAACACATTAAGTTACAAAACAGTATCAGCAAACGCAGCTACCGTAAACAAGGAGTGGGTTTTAGTTGATGCGGACGGGCAAACGTTGGGTCGTCTAGCTTCTAAAGTAGCTAAGCTAATTAGAGGTAAATACAAACCAAACTTTACTCCTCACGTAGATTGTGGAGACAACGTGGTTATTATCAACGCAGAAAAAATTGTTTTAACTGGTAACAAATGGAGAGACAAATCTTACATTCGTCACACGGGTTATCCAGGAGGACAAAGATCGTTAACTGCAACAGAAATGTTTGAGAAAGATCCTACGAGATTAATTGAAAAAGCAGTAAAAGGAATGTTACCTAAAAATACTTTAGGTAGTGCTTTATACAGAAACTTGTACGTATATGCAGGTGGAGAGCACAAACAAGCGGGGCAAGAACCAAGAGCTATTAACCTTAACGATTATAAATAATGGATACAATACACAAAATCGGTAGAAGAAAAACTGCAGTTGCTCGTATTTATCTTTCTGAAGGAAAAGGTAATATTACAGTAAATAAAAAAGATTACAAAAGCTACTTTACAACAGGAACTTTACAATATAAAGTGCAGCAACCATTAATGCTTACAGAAAACTTGGAGTCTTATGACATTAAAGTAAATGTTTATGGTGGTGGTGTTACAGGGCAAGCAGAGGCAATTCGTTTGGCAATTACAAGAGCTTTGGTTTCTATTAATGAAGAACACAGAACTGTTTTAAAGCCAGAAGGATTATTAACGCGTGATCCAAGAATGGTTGAACGTAAGAAATTCGGTCAGAAAAAAGCACGTAAGAAATTCCAGTTCTCTAAACGTTAATATATTGTTTAGATTACTGTTATCAATTAGTATTAATAACAGTTTAGTATCTAAATGATTAAGACTCAAAAGACTACTTAATCATTGATTTCAAAAAAAACAGAAAGTAAACACATTTTTAAAATGGCAAACGTAAACATTCAAGAATTATTAGAAAACGGAGTACACTTTGGACACTTAACAAGAAAGTGGAACCCAAACATGGCTCCTTATATTTATACTGAAAGAAATGGTGTACACATCATTGATTTGTATAAAACAGCGGCTAAAATAGAAGAAACTTCAGAAGCTTTAAAAAAGATTGCAAACTCTGGACGTAAAATTTTATTTGTTGCTACAAAAAAACAAGCTAAAGATATCGTATCTGAAAAAGCTAAAGCTGTAAACATGCCTTACATCACAGAAAGATGGCCAGGTGGTATGCTAACAAACTTTGTAACTATTAGAAAAGCTGTTAAAAAAATGGCCCAAATTGATAGAATGAAGACAGATGGTTCTTTTGATGCATTATCTAAAAGAGAAAAATTACAAATTAATCGTCAAAGAGAAAAATTAGAGAAGAATTTAGGTTCTATTTCTGATATGACTCGTTTACCTGGTGCATTATTTGTGATTGACATTAAAAAAGAACACATTGCTGTGGCAGAAGCTCAAAAATTAAATATTCCAATTTTTGCAATGGTTGATACAAATTCTGACCCGAGACAAGTAGATTTTGTAATTCCTGCAAATGATGATGCTTCTAAATCTATAGACAAAGTATTAGGTTTTGTAACGGATGCAATTGCTGAAGGTTTATCGGAAAGAAAAGCTGGTAAAGAAAAAGCAAAAGAAGTTAAGGAAGCTCCTAAAAAGGACGAAGCTAAACCTGAAGCGACTGAAACTGCTACAGAAGAAAAAAAATAATTTCAATAATCATTTAGAAACAACTATTTCTAATAAAATATTAAGTGACATGGTAAAAGTAAGTGCTGCTGATGTTAAAAAATTAAGAGAAGCAACTGGAGCTGGAATGATGGACTGTAAAAAGGCATTAGTAGAAGCAGAAGGTGATTTTGACAAAGCAATTGATGTATTGCGTAAAAAGGGTCAAAAAATTGCTGCAAAAAGAGCTGATAGAGAATCTACAGAAGGTGTTGCAGTAACTAGAATTAATGAAGATAAAACACAAGGTGTTGCTATTGTACTAGCTTGTGAAACTGACTTTGTTGGTAAAAATGAAAAATTTGTTGCTTTAGGTGGTCAATTTGCAGATATCGCATTAAATTATGCTACAAAAGAAGCGTTTTTAGCTGCTGATTTTGGTGGTATGACTGTTGCAGATAAATTAGTTGAACAAACTGGTGTTATTGGTGAAAAGTTAGACATTACTGCTTTTGAAAGAATTGAAGCTGCTTATGTTGGAGCTTATACTCATATTGGTAAAATTGCTGCTTTAGTTGGTTTGTCTGCTGTTGTAGATAATGCTGAAGTTTTAGCAAAAGACGTTGCAATGCAAGTTGCCTCTATGGGAGCTACAACTTTATCTTACAAAGATTTTGATCCTGCTTATGTTGCTGCAGAAACTGAAGCAAGAATTGCAGTTATTGAAAAAGATAATATAGAGCTAGGTAGATTGGGTAAAACATTAAAAAATGTACCTCAATTTATCTCTATGTCTCAATTAACTCCAGAAGTTTTGGCTAAAGCTGAAGAAGAAGCAAAGGCACAATTAGCTGCTGAAGGCAAACCAGAGAAAATCTGGGACAGAATTTTACCAGGAAAAATGGAAAGATTTGTTGCTGACAACACTACATTAGATATGGAACAATGTTTATTAGATCAATCTTTTATTAAAGATGAAAAGAAAAATGTTGCTCAATATGTATCTACATACGGAGATGTTAAAGTGTCTACTTTTAAAAGAGTTACTTTAGGATAATTTCTATTGTATTTTAGAATATTTAAAAACCTCGCAAATTGCGAGGTTTTTTTATTTTTGATACTAAAAAAAGGAAAAACCAATTCCTAAAGAAACACTGTCTATTCGATTATTATCAAAACCAGCGATTTCTTTTCGATGAAAATCCAGTCTTACAATTGTATTCCACCTGTCAGTTCCAGCAATTTGAGTTCCTATACCAAAACCATGGTAATTTCCATCCGAGTATCTGTTTGTAGGTCTCCACATTTTACCAAAACTCGTTTCAACAAAGAAGGCGTCATCTTCATTTTCTGTAATATTAAATCTTAAAGTAGTGTAAGTTGGAAAAGCACTTACTGCATAATTCCAATGGTAATCAAAACCTACATTAAAACTTATAGCTACTCTTCTTTTAAATTCGTAACCAAACCCTGTTCTTATAAAAAGAGCGGCAGGTTCTAAAAGTGTCTCATCGTCATCATTACTAAAAGTGTAATGTTCATTCAGACCCAAAGTAAAATTGAGCGATCCCGTAATAAAAGGACGCCCTATTTTTTCTTGTGAAGAAACTTTAATAATACATAATAATGCAATGGCAAGTAATTTATTTTTCATGTTATGGTTTTAGTTTTTACCATTTTGCAAAAACCAGACCACTTTTAATTTTTGTATAAAATTTTATTCTTTAAAGGATTCAACATTTATGATTATTCCATTTACATATTTCCTTTTTTTAACAATTTTTCCTGCATCATCATAAAAAATACTAGTTCCATGTAGTACGTCATTCACATAAATACTTACTTCTTTTTTATTACCATTTTCAAAATAGAGTATATTTTGACCATTTCTCTGACCATCTTTGTAAGTCTGTTCTTGTTTCAATTTTCCATTTGTGTGGTACTCTTTGCTAACTCCAACAATCTCATCATCTCTGTAAGTAAATTGATCCTCTAAAGATCCGTTAAAAAAATAAGATTTATAGGAATTTACTAAATCTCCATTTTTGTATTCTAACCTTTTTGAAGGCTTTCCATTACTATAATATGCAGTTATTTTACCTGTTTCATTTTTTAAAGGAATCATGGGTAATTCAACATTATTATTATCTTTATAACTATATCCAATAAGTCTACCATAATTATAAAAACGAACCAATTGTAATTTTCCTGAAGGATCATAAAATTCTTTTCTACCATGTTGTTTATTGTTAACATACATAGTTGAAGATTCTAAAACTCCGTCATCAAAATAGCTCATACTTTTACCTGTTCTATTGCCATTTCTATATATGGTTACAGTTGATAATTCTCCATTTTCGTGAAAACTTTCTTCTTTACCATCCAAATTACCATTTACGTAATTGGTTTTTGTTTCTACTTGGCCAGATTCGTAAAACCAAGTCCAATTGCCATTTTTATCGCCATTATTATAAGTGCCAACTACTTTTTTATTGCCATTAAAATAATACTCTTCATAAGGCCCATGTTTAATTTCGTTGGTGTATGTAACTGTAATTCTTGGATTTCCATTAGAGTAATTCAGCGTAATAATATTTAGCTTATTTTCCGAAGCATATTCTATTTTTCTAGTTGATTTTTCTTTGACATCAAAACTTTCTTCTGAAATAAGGTTACCATAATCTAAGGTTGTACTAATACTCAAATTTCCTTTTACATCAAAATAATCTTGTTTACCATGTAATTGACCTCTATTAAAAAAATTTATAGACTGAATAGTGCCATCTTTATAGTAATATTTCCATTCTCCTAATTGATATCCTTTCTTATACCAACCTTGTGAACTCATTTGCTTATTTTTATAATAAGACACATAATAACCATCTAATACATCTTCTTTATACGGTGATTTAGAGGTTATATTACCATTATTATAATATCTAATATAATCTCCATTCTTTCTGTTTTCAATAAAATTCACCTTGCTTTTTAAGACTCCATTATCAGAATAAAATTTCCAAATTCCTGTTTTTCTTCCAGAATTATCATTAGTACCTTGAGATGTTAAATTACCTTGAGGAGAATAGCTTTTATAATTTAATAGTGTATCTTTTTTTATTGCCTTGTACAATACAGAACCATCCTTATTGTAATAAGTGTAAGCGGTTATTTCTCCATTTTCATAAAAATAATCATAATGAGGTTTGCCATCCGTATCATTAGCAATATAAATATTATTTAATTTGCCTTTATTGTAATCAAATTCACTTTGTATATCACCATTAGCATAATACATTTTCCAAGAACCATTATAAAAAGCTTTTTCACTTTGTCCATCCTCATATAATTGGCCATTTGGATGATAAGATTGATACTCCCCATTTAAGGCACTATTAAAGTATTCTGTTACAGAAGAAACTTCATTATTTGGATAGTAAATTATTTTTTTTCCACTCAAAACACCATTGATATAATCTGATTCTGAGTACACATTCCCATTTGCATAATACTCTTTAGCTCTACCCTCAATTCTATCTTTTTCGTAAGGAATTTCAAATTCTAACAAATCTTCACCTACTTTAAAATATGATTTAAATGTACCCTCTAACAAACCATTTTTATAGTATTTTCTTTGTGATAGGGCTCCATTACTTGTGTAATAATCATATTTACCGTCAATATTATTGTCTTTAAAAGATAGACTGATGTTGGTTTTACCATTATCATAGTACATTATATTTTCTCCATTTAAAGCGCCATCCTTATAAACTGCAATTTCTTTGATTTTCCCCAAATGATTAAACCATGTCCATTTTCCAGTTTTCTTTTGATTTTGGTCAAATCCTCCTTTTACAGAAATCTTACCTGCATCGTCATAAAAATCCCAAACGCCCACAACTTGATTTCCTCTTTTCTTGCCAATAGCACTTAAAACACCATCTATATACTCGTAAAAAACTTCTTGTTTTTCTCCATTAAACTCAACAATATTCTTAGATACTATAGATAACCATTTCGTTTTATATGCATCAACAAAAGCTACTATTTTATCCTTATTATTTGCTATAACCTCTTTGTGTTTTTGATTTTGTGTATAAAACAACAATGTGTATATAAAGTCATTGAAATAATTATTTGCTATAATCCATTTGTAAAATGGTAGATATTTCTTGTTCCAAAATCCATCAGTTTCTTCAAAATCTTTTAACTTATGAAGCATTATGTGATTTTGCTTTACCAAAGCCAAATCTATGTCGTTATTGGTTTGATAGCTTAACTTTATAGCTTGTTTCGTTTTTAAAATAGAATCAATTTCTTTGTAATTTTCATCAGCATCTAATAATTGTATCTCATCATTTTTAGAAATAGCATTAAGTAGAGAGAATTTATTGTTAATATCCTTAATAGCAGTAAATGTATCTTCTCCATTTGGATCTAACAAAAGATACATATTAAATGCCATGAATGCTTGTGTTAATCTTTCTTGTTTGTAGAAGATATTTCCAATTTTATAATGAGGTTTTCTAAATAATGGGTTTAAAAGGATCGCTTCTTTATAGGCTGTCAAGGCTTCGTTTATACTATCCTGTTTTTCTAAAACTTCGCCTTTGTTATACCATAACAAATAATTTTTAGGATATATTTTAGTTGCTTTATAATACGTTTCTAGAGCTTCATCATATTTTTTTAGTTTGGTTAATGCAATTGCCTTATTTGTGTAAAAATCAACCTTTGAACATGTATGATTTCCTTGTATGCCTTCTTCTGAAATTGCTATAACCTCTTTATATCGCTTTAATTGCAATAAGTAATATGATTTTGAGCTTAAAATCGGGAAGTATATAGAATCATTCTTGTTTATTTTATTAACCAAAGACAACGCTGTAACATAATCATTTTCTTGGACTGACTTTTCTATTTTTGGTTGTATGTCGTCATAATCTATGAGTGGGATCTTTTGTTGTGCACTTACTACGTTAATAACAAAAAGTAAAATAACTACTAATTTTTTCATACTTTAAAATTACAAAAAAAGAGAATGAAAGTCTATATATACCATCTTTCGTTACTCTTTAATATTTTGTTTTACTAAGAATCTAATCTGCCTACAGCACAACTCACAAAAGACTTTGCTTTGTGTATCATTGTATTTTTATCTCCAACTTCTGGATAACCCAATTTGGATAATTTAGATTTTATTTCTTCTAAATTTTCATTTCTTGATGAGACTAAAACTATCGATTTTTCGACATCAATATTAACTTTTTCAATACCGTCTAAACTTAATATTCCTTTCTTTATAGTAGCTGCACAGCCTCCACATTTTAAGTTTTCTATTTGAATTTCTGTAGTCATAATTCCTAATTTTCTTTTTTCCATTGGTTAAATCCACCTAAAATATTGTATACATCATAGCCTTTCCCTTTTAATATTTTAGCAGCTTTTACGCTTCTGTTTCCAGACCTACAATACAAATAGACTGACTTATTTTTATTTAACTTTTTTGAGGCTTGCTTGTAAAAATCATCATCAAAATAATTGGTAAAAATCGCTGTTTTTATAAAACCCTTTTTTATTTCATTAGGACTTCTAACATCTAATAATTGAATGTTTTTCTCTGACAATAGTACTTTTAATTCTTTTGTAGATATTGACTTTATTTCTACCTGTGAATTACAATTTATAAAAAGGAAACCCAATAAAATGAAAAAATATTTTTTTTTCATGTTTTCTATTTTAGTTTTGATGGACAGACTTTTGATGTTCTTTTTATATTCGTTTTTTTAATGGCTGCGTAGCCTTCTGCAACATCTATAACATTATGAAAACCTCTTGCTTTTAAAATAGATGCCGCAATTACCGATCTATAGCCCCCTGCACAATGTATATAAAAATTATCTTTCTCTGGAAACTCAGCTATATGATCATTTAAAAAATCTAAAGGTGTACTTTCTGCAACTTGAATATGCTCGTTTGCATATTCTCCTGGTTTTCTAACATCAAAAATAGGATTATTCTCCTTAATTTTAATTTCTAAAACATCAGCGGAAACGGAAACTAGAGTATCTATTTCTTTAGCCGCATTTACCCAAGAAGAAAAACTTCCTTGTAGATAACCTAAAACATTATCAAAACCTACTCTCGATAAACGTGTAATAGTATCTTCTTCCCTTCCGTTTGGCGCAACCAATAAAATAGGTTGATTAATATCTTTAATTAAAGTTCCTACCCAAGGCGCAAAACCTCCATCAATTCCTATAAAAATTGACTGCGGTATAAAACCTTTAATAAATTCAGTTTGATGACGAACATCTAATATTATAGCTTCTGTTTCATTGGCTAACAATTCAAAATCTTCAACAGATAAAGGATTAGCACTATTTTTAATTACTTCATCAAAGTCTTTATATCCCTCTTTATTTAATTTTACATTTGATGGAAAATAGGCTGGAGGTGGCATTAAACCATCAGTAACTTCTTTTATAAATTCAGATTTAGTCATATCTGCTCTTAAAGCATAATTGGTTTCTTTTTGATTTCCAATTGTTCCTACAGTTTCTTTACTTAAATTTTTACCGCATGCCGAGCCCGCTCCGTGAGCAGGATACACAATAACATCATCTGCCAAAGGCATTACTTTATTCCTTAAACTATCAAACAAAAATCCAGCAAGATCATTCTCTGTAATTTCTCCTTTCTGAGCTAAATCTGGTCTACCAACATCGCCTAAAAAAAGAGTATCTCCACTAAATAAAGCATAATCTTTACCTTCTTTATCTTTTAATAAATAGCAAGTACTTTCCATAGTATGCCCAGGAGTGTGTAAAACTGTTATTGATATATCACCCAATTTAAAAACCTGATTATCTTTTGCAATTAAGGCATTGAAGTTGGTTTTAGCAGTTGGACCATATACAATTTTTGCTCCCGTTTTTTCAGCCAATGTGACGTGCCCACTTACAAAATCTGCATGAAAATGAGTTTCAAAAATATATTTAATTTCGGCTCCATTATTGTTTGCTTTTTTTATGTAATCGGTCACTTTTCTTAACGGATCTATAATAGCAACTTCTCCATTACTTTCAATATAATAGGCCCCTTGAGCTAAACAGCCTGTGTAAATTTGTTCTATAATCATAATCTAAATCTATTCATAATATCATTCCAATTTATTCCCGAAATCATATTTATCTACTTTATTTTTTTTACCTGTATGCTTGGTGTATATATTTCGCATACTTTTTTTGATGATTCCTATCACCAGTTTTATAATATTTAACAGCTTGGTTTGCCCGCATAAAAAAATGATTGATGTCAATGATTTGCAAAACTCCGCTTCTAAATAAATCATCTCTTACAGGTCCTTTTACACCTGCAAAATAAAATTTAATATCTCTTTTTTTGTAAAACTTGATTCGTTCTTTTAACATTTCTAATCCTGTACTATCCACTCTGTTAATGCTTTCTGCATCTAATACAATCAATTTTAAACTTGACCCTTTTCTAGATGCCAATCGGTCTAAGTTATCTCTAAAATAACTTGCATTTGCATAAAACAATTGTGCATCAAATCTAAACACTAAAATATCATCATCTAAAATAACTTCTTCAAAACGATTTTTATTTCTATAAAAATCAGAATCTGGCACTTTACCTAATTCAGTTATGTAAGGCCTTGAAGTTCTAAAAATTAATATTATAAGAGATAAACCTACACCAACTGCAATTCCGAATTCAATACCCAACAAAAGTGTGGCTAAGAATGTAGAAATCATTAACCAGAAATCAAGTTTATTGGCTCTCCACAAGAAATTTGCTTCTTTAATATTTATCAAATTAAAGACAGCAACAATAATAATGGCCGCCAATACTGTCTTTGGTAAATGATAAAATAAAGGAGTTAAAAAAAGTAAGGTTAATACCACCATTGCTACTGAAATTAGGGCTGCCATTCCTGTTTTTGCCCCACTTT
>CAJWAC010000007.1 GCA_913020555.1 uncultured Polaribacter sp.
ATTAGACAGGACAGCAGAGTGCATCATAAAGCCTTTACACAAATTGTTACAGATTTATTAGCCTCTGGTGACACTACTTTTCCTGAAAACTATTACAGAATGTCGGACAAAGAACAGATTGAAGTTTTAGCTTTGGTAAAAGGCAATATTGATTCTGAGGTACTTTCTGATGAAATGTCTAAAAAAACAATCAATTCCATTTATGCTTTAAAAACCATTCAACAAAGAAATGGAGAAAGAGGAGCAAATAGATACATTATCAGTAATAACCAAACTGCATTAAACGTAATGCAGACTTTTGCAATGTTAAATTTATGTGGATTTGAAAATGAGTTACCTGTAGATGTAATTCCGTTATTTGAAACCGTAGATGATTTAGAAAATGCAAGTGATGTAATGAGAACTCTTTATTCAAATAATGTTTACAGACATCATTTATCTAAACGTAAAAACAAACAAACCATTATGTTAGGTTTTTCTGACGGAACAAAAGACGGTGGTTATTTAATGGCAAACTGGGGTATTTTTAAAGCAAAAGAAGCATTAACAAAAATATCTAGAGAATTTGATATTGAAGTTATTTTCTTTGATGGGCGTGGTGGACCACCAGCAAGAGGAGGAGGAAAAACACATCAATTTTATGCTTCACTAGGCCCCACTATTGAAGACAAGGAAATTCAACTAACTATTCAAGGGCAAACCATTAGCTCTAATTTTGGAACCGAAGATTCTTCTAAATATAACCTAGAACAATTGATTAGTTCTGGAATTAAAAATGAAGTTTTTACTAAGGATCAAATTACTGAAAACCATAGAGTATTGATTGAGGATTTAGCTACCACGAGTTATCAAACTTATGTAGATTTTAAAAATCACCCTCAGTTTTTACCTTATTTAGAAAAAATGAGTACGTTAAAATATTACGCTAAAACCAATATTGGTAGTAGACCTAGTAAACGTTCTAATTCTGATAGCTTAGATTTTTCTCAATTAAGAGCCATTCCTTTTGTAGGTAGTTGGAGCCAATTAAAACAAAATGTTCCTGGTTTTTTTGGAGTAGGTACAGCTCTTAAAAAATATGAAGATGCGAATAGGTTTGATGAAATTATAGACTTCTATAATGCTTCAGATTTCTTTAAAACGTTGTTAGAAAATAGTATGATGAGCTTAACAAAATCTTTCTTTGATTTGACAAAATATATGGCTGATGATAAAGTTTTTGGAGACTTTTGGAAATTGATTTATCAAGAATTTAAAACTACAAAACGTTTGCTTTTAAAACTAACAGGACATACAGAATTGATGGAAAACTTTCCTGTAGGAAAAGCCTCTATTGAAATTAGAGAGAAGATTGTTTTGCCTTTGCTAACAATACAACAATATGCCTTAAAAAAGGTGCAAGACTTACAAAAAGAAGAAGGTAACGAGGCAGAAATTGAAGTGTATGAAAAAATGGTAATGCGTTCTTTATTTGGTAATATTAACGCAAGTAGAAATTCTGCTTAAAGCCCTTTCAGATTAATCTTTTAAGAACAACTTTAATTTTTTATAAATTTTAAAGTTGTTTTTTTGTTTTCTCCAATAATCTTAATAAAATACAATCCTTTTTTAAGATGAACTACATTTACACTAGAATTTTGGTTTTCTTTCAAGACTAACTGACCAATAGCATTATAGATTTCAATATTAGCCTTATCCAAGTTACCAGAAATAAAAACTCTGTCATTTACAGGGTTAGGATAAATTTTTAAAGTAGAATTGAATATATCATCATTAGAAAGTGACTCATCATTTATAAAATTTGGGCTTCCATTTGTGTTAGAACAGTCCCAACTTTCTGGTAAACTATTATCTAAATCAGCTGCCTTAAGCTCTAAAGTATTTCCTGTTTCATCAGCACAACTCGCCCAAGAATTATCATAAATTACCTCATCTTGTAAAACATCATCTGTATTAAATAGTCTAACTGCATCTGAAGTACCCAATCCAAAACCTAACTCACCAATATAATTTGTTATTTCTGGATATACGTCTGAAAAATCTGAAGCATCTTTTACCAAAATCAAATATCCATCAGCTGAAATTACAGTGCCTTCAGGAATGTTATAAATATGAGAATTGTCATCATCTTTTAATTTCCAACTAGAAATATCAACAGAAAAAGTATTAGGATTATAGAGTTCTACCCAATCATCGGCATTAAAATCATCACTCGATTTAAAATTGATTTCATTTATCACCAAAGGAACTTCAGTTGTGGATTCAGTAAAATTTGGAATCACTTCAAGTGCGTTATTTAAATCTATATAAATTGTTTCATTTGTTGAAGAAATTGCACCACTCCAATGCGAGAACTTATAACCAGCCTCTGGAATTGCTTTTAGTTGTATGGGTACAGTCTCAAAATAATCTCCATTCCAAGATGATTCTTGTATCTTTAAATTTTTATTAACTTCAACAAAACCTTCCAATATATTTTCTGAAGTAATGGTTATGGTATGAAAATTAGGTAAGTTAAATTTATTTTTAAGGTGGTTTTTTGCAATAGAATGTCTGTTATCTGCAAATATTTTCATTTCATTTACATAATAGTTTGCTGTTGATGAATTGCCGCCCCAATTGCTATAATGCGCATTTAATTCTGATGAAAAATTTTGATATATATTATCAATATGGCTTTTTATATGGCTAGACATAAAACGCGTATTCAACTCATCTGCATATCTATTTATAAATTGATTTCGAAATCCAATATTGGTAATTAATCTCCTAAATAATAAAGTAGACCAAGAAGGATTTGGCCAATTTGGCCCATTTGGTTCTAAAGCAAAATCCAGTGTATTCTGATAATAATTTCTGGTATCCCAAAAAGGACCAAAACCAAAATCGGTATCATACATAACCCACCTCCACTTGCCCTCTGGATGTTTCCAAAATTTAATATTATTTCCAGGCCAATCTGTATTGTTGAAGAAAATGTTCGCTGTTTGATAAAGGATATATTCTTTTATATCAACTTGCTCATTTACATATTCAAAATTGGCATCATTAGATAAATCAGTATTACTGATGTAAGCAATTAAATCTACATATTCTTGGTTACTGCCTTCTAATTCCTCAGCATTATTAGTTAATAAAGTAACTTCATCAGCATTTATATTATGTTTTGATGCCAACATGTGTTCATTTATTTTTTCACGTAAGTTGTACATTCCCCAGTACTCGCCATTAATATAAGTTGCTACTGAATTATGTTCTTGAAAATCCAATTCAGTTCCTCTCATTAAACTAGTAAGCATGATATCTTTCATTGATGATTTTAACCAATCTTGACCGGAGTTTCTTAAAACTAAAGATTGAAATTTTTTATAATTTAATTCCTCAAAAAAAGAATGCTTAAACTCTGAGTATCCGTATTGTCCACGCGCAAAAATAGCTAAAGAACGTTGATCGTTTTGACCTCTGCTCCATCCTCCAAATATTTTGATTCCTGCATTAAATTCAGCAAAATCATCATCATCTTTATTATAAAAAGCCAAATGAACTGGTTTTTCCCAATCTTCCCAAAAATTAGCACCAAAATAAGGTTGATTTGTATCATAAGTTCCATAAGGACCAAAAACGTAAATCCCAGTATCTTCATCGAAAAGATTCTCTGGATCTGTAGTTAGAGAAACTACATCTAATTGATGATTTGAATTGAAAATATAGGATTTAGTAAATATTTGAGAAGGTAATTTATTATTAGAAAATATTTTAGCCCTAATGTTACTGTTTTTATTTATCACTATAGGATTTGAATAAATGGGAGAGTTATTAGAGGGTTCAGTGGCATCTATTGTATACCTTATAATTTCATTGGAATCATTACCCGATAAAACCAAGTTTATAGCATTGTTAAGGATACCTCCTTCATTAGAAAACTCAACACTACTTTGTACAATTCCTGAGTATTCATTTGTAGTATTTTGAGAACCAGGAGTAGTCTCTGAATAATATACTATATTTCCTGAATTATTAGATACTCCAATAGATGTGTCTGGAGGAAGGTTTTCGGCTGTAATTTCTTGTATAATTCCACCGTTTTTATCAGTAAGCCATAAAGTTTCTGATTTTGTAGCTATTTTAAAGTTTGTATGAAAATTATTACTTTCTAAATTTAATATATCAGGTGGTGTTACTCCAACATCTTTGGGTGAATTAAATACTACCGACAAAAAAGGAATGATGGTAAAATCGGAAGAATTATCACTTACATTATGCGCTTGGATTGTTAAAATATTTTCTCCCTCATTCAAAATTTCATCAAAATTAGAGATTGAAAATCGATCTGGATTTCCTCCTAAATACATTTTTGCTTCATGATCTTGATTGGTAGAAGCATTAAATGCAGGTGGCACTCCATTAATGTTTTCACGCGCTACTTCTTTTCCATTTATGTAAGCTACAAAGGCATCATCATAATCTATATCTAAGATTAAAGATGAAATGGTTTGAATATCATCAATATTAAACTTTTTTCTTAGGTAAATAGATCTAGTTCCGTATGGAATAATTGTACTATCATCTCCATCATTATAACCAAATCCGGAGGTACCTTGTGCCCAACTTGCATCATTATAACTTAGGCTTTTCCAGTTTGAATCTGGTTCTGAATTTGGAATCAAATATTTAAAAGTATCTCCTTGATTTATTAATGTTCTTGGGTATAAAATCGAAGATTTATCTTTAGAAGAGGCCCACAAAAGCATATATTCGTTAGGCGCTAATGAAACATTAGGAAATGTCCATTTTGATAGGTTATCCTCATCATCTGATAAAGACCACCCATTAATTGAAATAGTTTGATTGCCATAATTCTGCAATTCTATCCAATCTGGAGTATCTCCTTCTTCATCCAAATAAATAGAATTTGAAGACGCGAATTCATTAATTCTTACTGTTTGTCCATTCAAATAATAACAACTAAACAATAAGATTAATAAACAGTATTTCATATCTACGATTTTTTTCGTTCACAAATATAACTAGGTTTTAGCATAATTTAAATATAAAATCTTGTGTTAGACATTGTTATTATCAAAAATGTTCTATTTTTAAAGAAAAAATGCTTGTTAAGGTCTACGGCTCTGCCGTTTTTGGTATCGAGGCTACAACAATTACTGTTGAAGTAAATATTGATAAAGGAATCGGGTATCATTTGGTTGGTTTGCCAGACAATGCCGTTCGCGAAAGTTCTTACAGAATATCAGCGGCACTTAAAAATAACAACTACAAACTTCCTGGAAAAAAAATTATTATAAATATGGCACCTGCTGATATTAGAAAGGAAGGTGCTGCCTATGATTTAACTTTGGCTGTTGGTATTTTAGCTGCTTCCAATCAAATAAAATCAGCAAGCATAAATGAATATGTAATTATGGGTGAGCTTTCTTTAGATGGAAGTTTACAACCTGTAAGAGGTGCTTTGCCTATTGCAATAAAAGCTCGTGAAGAAGGTTTTAAGTATTTAATACTTCCAAAAGGAAATGCAAAAGAAGCAGCAATTGTAGATAATTTAGAGGTTTTAGGCGTAGAAAATATTTTGGAAGTGATTAATCATTTTAATGGCGATGTAAAAATTAAACCTACAATTGTAGACACAAGAGCTGAATTTTATAAAAATATAGATTTTCCTGAATTTGATTTTGCTGATGTTAAGGGACAAGAGTCTATAAAACGTTGTATGGAAATTGCAGCTGCTGGTGGTCATAATATTATTTTAATTGGACCTCCTGGTTCTGGAAAGACAATGTTAGCCAAAAGGTTACCAAGTATTTTACCTCCAATGACTTTACACGAAGCTCTAGAAACCACAAAAATTCATTCTGTAGTTGGTAAAACTAAAAACGAAGGTCTGTTATATGCAAGACCTTTTAGAAGTCCGCATCATACTATATCTAATGTTGCTTTAGTTGGAGGTGGCCAATACCCAAGACCAGGTGAAATTTCTTTATCTCACAATGGTGTTTTATTTTTAGATGAATTACCAGAGTTTAAGAGAGAAGTTCTAGAAGTAATGAGACAGCCTTTAGAAGATAGAGATGTTACCATTTCAAGAGCAAAATTTACGGTTACTTATCCTGCTTCTTTTATGCTAGTTGCAAGCATGAACCCAAGTCCAAGTGGTTTTTTTAACGACCCAAATTCTCCAATGACATCCTCTCCTCAAGAAATGCAGCGTTATTTGAGTAAAATATCTGGACCTTTATTAGATCGAATTGATATTCATATTGAAGTTACTCCTGTACCTTTTGAAAAATTATCTGAAGAACGAAAAGGAGAATCATCCGTAGAAATTAGAAAACGAGTTACTGCTGCAAGGGAGATTCAATCAGAACGGTTTATGGATTTTAAAAACGTTCATTATAATGCGCAAATGAGTGTAAAACAGATTCGTGAGTTCTGTAAATTATCTGAAGAAAGTTTATCACTTTTAAAAACAGCCATGGATAAACTAAATCTTTCTGCAAGAGCTTATGATAGAATATTAAAAGTTGCCAGAACCATAGCAGATTTGGCCAATTCTAAAAGTATTTCGCCTGATCATATTGCTGAAGCCATACAATATAGAAGCCTAGATAGAGAAGGTTGGCTCGGTTAAAATTATTTTTTTGCTTTTAGAGGTAGGACTTTTTAAACTTCGTTTGTTATAGATACAAACAAAATATATTTATTATGAAAAATTTACTCCAAAAAATTCTATTTATTTTATTTATTGCATTTGTATCTTGTCAAGAAGAACAAATAATAGAAACTACAGATTCAGATCAAAACATTACTTCAGATTCAATTATTTTTGGCAAGTTAAGTGATGTCTCTATAGATGATACTATAAAGTGTACCAATTTTGTGTACCCATTATCATTTTCTATTTATGATTCAAATAATCAAGTATTAAGAAATGAATCTGTAAATAACGATGAAGAACTTAATGACCTCTTAAGCTCTATTGAAAACTCTGATTTTGACGGCTATTTTATCGAATTAAACTATCCATTAAGTTTAGTTAATACGGAAGGTGAAACTATTACTGTTTATAGTAACCAAGAACTAGTTGAAGCTTTGAGTACAGAAAATAATTGTGAAGATTTTATTAATAATCTATTTACCTGTGTATTTGGTTTATTTCAATTAGATATTAATATTATTGATTCTGATACAAATCCTAACGATGGCATAACTTCATTCTCTTTAGAAATTGATTTAGATTGTAATGGTATAGAATATGATTTAACCTATTTTGAAACCCAATCTGATGCAGAAGCTAACGTTAACAATATTGTATTTCCTTACACCAACACTTCAAATCCTCAAAAACTATATGTAAGAGCAGAAACTAATTATATAAATCAGACTTATAATGAAGTCTTTGAGGTAAATATTAATGTTGCTGCAGAACAAGCAAATGATGTTTGTCCTGGAGATTATGCAAGTGGCTTTTTAACACAATGTAAATGGAACATTACAAACCACAGCAGTATAGATTATTCTGATTACAGTTTTTCTTTTAGAGATGACGGAACATTTACTGCAGAAAATACTTCAGACAATACTTCTCAAGAAGGTACATGGTTAGCTGCTGATAATAGCAATGGAATAGGATCATTTATTCGCTTAAATTTTGATACTGCAACTGCATTATCTCAAATTGCAGGAGATTGGAATATAAAAACCTGTAATTTAAATTTTGAAACTGCCGCATTTGATGTTGAACTCGGATCAGAGGCTTTTACTTTCAAAATTAATTGTAATTAAAATCTTACATTGTATCATTCCCACAAAAAATTTGTTTAAATAAATCGATTTTTTGTGGCTTCTCAAAATATATCAATTATATAAAAGATTAATTAATACTAATAAATTAATATTTTTTGAAAAATATAGTCATAAAAACAGTTTGCGAGGAAAAACTTTATAAAAAGATATTTTATAATCATGCAAAAAATATTCACAGTTTTTTGTGTTATAAGTTTGGTTTAAAATATGCTGTAGAGGATAAAGTACAAGAAGCGTTTATAAAACTTTGGGAAAATTGCAAAAAAATACCACCAGAAAAAGCAAAATCATACGTGTATAAAGTAGCTACTAATTTGGTGTTAAATGAAATAAATCATCAAAAAGTAAAACTTAAATATAATAGTTTAAAAAAGGAAAATATAAATTACGAATCGCCAGAATTTGTTTTTGAAACCAATGAGTTTTCAAAAAAAATACAAAGTGCTATTTCTAATTTAACAGAAGCACAAAGAGTAGCATTTTTACTTAACAGAGTGGATGGAAAAAAACACAAAGAAATAGCGGAAATACTAAGCATATCTACTAAAGCTGTTGAAAAAAGAATATATGGAGCTATAAAATCCATCAAAAAAAATTATAAAATTAAAGTCTAAATTAAATATCATGGAAAAAGAATATTTAATAAAAAAATGGTTAGACAACGAGCTAACTTCTGAAGAAGAAATTGCTTTTAATGCATCAGAAAACTTTTTATTCCTAAAAGGTTTAACAAAAGATTTAAAAGAGGCAAAATTTAAATCTAATTTTAATGAAGAACAAGAATTTTCAAAGTTAAAAGATAAACTTGAGCTTAAGAAAGTTACCAAAAACAAAATAATATCTTTGAGTTTAATCACTAAAATTGCTGCAATATTTGTTATAGGTTTTAGTAGTTTATTCTATATCACTAGTAAAAAAGAAGTATCCACATTGATAGGTGAAACCACAGTTTTAAATCTTCCAGATAATTCAAAAGTAACTATTAATGCTTCTAGTAGTGTGCAAATAAAAAGATTTAATTGGAACAGAAATATTATTTTAAAAGGCGAAGCCTATTTTGAAGTTGAAAAAGGTAAAAAATTTGTAGTTGCTACTAAAGATGCTTCAGTAAAAGTTTTAGGAACAAAATTTAATGTAATTGCTAGAGATAATTATTTTGAAACTATCTGCTATGAAGGGAGAGTTTTAGTTTCTTATAAAAACTCAAAAAAGGTGTTATATGCTGGTGATAAATTTTTAGTAATTGATAATAAAATTATAGAAACAAGTAACACCAAAAAAAATCTTAGTAAATGGAATGGTAACAAAAGTTCATTTAAAAACACACCTATAAAATACGTTTTAAAAGAGTTTGAAAGACATTATAATGTTAGAATAAAAGCCAATTTTAATGTTGATGAAAAGTTTACAGGTTCTTTTATTTACAATAATGAAAACGTAGCTTTAAAATCTATTACGATGCCACTTAATCTAAAAATTCAAAAGAAAAACAATAGCATAACTTTATCAAAAAATGATTAAAATTCAAAAAAATTTTAGTTTAATATGTTTGCTTTTTTGTTTACAATTTTCTTTTTCTCAAAACACTAAAACAAAGATTTTATTAATAGATGCATTAAATCTTATTGAAAAAACAAACAACGTATATTTTAATTATTCTAATGATGTTATAAAAAATATTAGGGTTAATAAACCAAAAAAAAATCTTAAAACTCAGTTGTTATTAGAAAAACTTTTCTCAGAGACAAATTTAAAATTCACACTACTAGAGGGCGGGCAAATAATTATTTTTAAAAGAGAAGAATCAGAAAAAATCACAATTTTAGATGAAATTATTTTAAATAACATTCTTACCAAAGGAATATCTGTAAAAAAAGGAGGAAAAATAACCATAAAACCAGATGAATTTAAAATACTCCCTGGTTTAGCAGAACCTGATATTCTGCAATCTATACAATCTTTACCTGGGGTTTTAAATGCAAATAAAAAGCTCTCTGATATAAATATCAGAGGAGGTACTCATGATCAAAATTTGTTTTTATGGAACAATATTAAAATGTACCAAACAGGGCATTTTTTTGGTTTAATTTCACCCTTTAATCCTTACTTAATAAAAGAAGTTAATCTTCTAAAAAATGGTGCAAGTCCTAAATATGGCGATGGGGTTTCAAGTATTATAGAAATGAACAATAAAAAATCTGATACTAAAGAAACTAAATTTGGATTTGGCCTTGATTTAATTAGTTTAGATGCTTTATTAATTACTCCATTGAGTAAAAATACAGAGTTGCAATTTTCAGTAAGAAGAGCATTTACAGATATTTTAAAAACCATTACTTACAATAATTTTTTTGATAGAATTTTTCAAGATTCAGACTTGAACCCAAATAATGTTCAAAATACATCTAAAAATGAAAAGTTTTTTTTCTATGATATTTCCACAACAATTTATCATGAATTTTCAAAAAAACATCAAATACAAATAAATTTAATAAATGTTAATAATAATTTGATCTATAACAATACTCAAAACACCAATTCATTTTTAGTGCCCAACAATTTATCACAAAATACGTTTGCTATAAGTACAGATTATCATTTTGAACAAAATAATTTAGAACTTGATGCACAACTTTTCTTCTCTAAATATTCTCAATTTTCTACAATTAATAATTTAATAAACGACAATACAAATCAAATCCTAAATCAAGAAAATTTAATTCAAGAAAATGGATTAAAATTGCATGGAAAATATCAAGTTTTAGATCAATTAAATCTTTCTTTTGGCTATCAATTAAATGAAGCTGGAATAACAAATGCTGAAGATGTAGTTTCGCCTAGTTTTCAAAGATTTATAAAAGAGGTGGTTTTAACTCATTCTTTGTTTTATGAATTGACTTATCAATCAGATGCCAATAAGTTTAATGGTAAAATAGGATTTAGAAATAATTATTTTGAAAAGTTTGATGTATTTAATTTTGAACCAAGAATCAGTTTAAATTATAATCTTTTAAATGATTTTAAACTAGAGTTTTTAGGAGAAATGAAAAGTCAAGTTACAAGTCAGATTATAGATTTACCTCAAGATTTTTTAGGTGTAGAAAATAAACGATGGATTCTTTCAAATAATGACAATATACCCATTTTGAGGAGTAAACAAGTTTCTCTTGCGTTGCGTTACAAGAAAAAAAACTTTATTGTAAGTGCAGAAACTTATTTAAAGAGAATTGATGGAGTAACTTCTAGAAGTCAAGGTTTTCAAAATCAATTTGAGTTTTCTAATACTAATGGTAATCAAAAATCTTCTGGTTTAGAACTTTTAGTTCATGATAAATTTAAGAATCTAAAAACTTGGTTAACCTATAATTTTAATAATAATTCTATTTTTTTAGAAGGATTGAACAACAATAATTATTTTCCTACTAATCAAGACATTAGGCATTCTTTGTCTTTAAATACATCAGTAGAGGTAAATCAATTTAATTTTGCAATTGCCGGCAATTGGCATACTGGAAAGCCATTTACGAGTATAAATACTACAAATCCATTAGATACGAATAACACAATAAATTTTAATACTGTTAATAGCAATAATTTGAAAAACTATTTTAGAGTAGATTTCTCCATGAACTATACGTTTAAATTCAAAGGTAGAATTGGTCTATCTATTTGGAATTTATTGGACACTAAAAACATACTAAACACTTACTATAATTTAGATGAAAATAACATCATCAAAACTATAAATACGAATTCTTTAGGCTTAACACCTAATGTGAGTTTTAGAATAAGTTTTTAGTTAAAATAAAAATAGAGTTAAAGACTAGGCTTTCAAAATCTATTTATAAAATGCAATAACAGAAGATTATTAAACCTTAATAAAAATATTTTTTCTAAACATGTAAAGTGCTAATCCAGCATAAAATATTACTACAGATAAAGCATATAAAAAAGAAGAAAAGTTGTCTGTAAAAAATGATTGTACAAAAATAGTTTCATATAAATAACCATGTAAATTACTTTCACCTAATTTTGTTAAATACATGGTTTTAGAAATAAAGCTTGAAAGAAAATAAATTGTAATAGCATTTATACCCAAATACTTAAATATAGTGCCAAATTTAAAGTTTTTTACATCTCTAAAATAATATATAATTGTTAGAATTAGTGTGGCCCAACCACTTGTTACAATAACAAAACTACTGCTCCATAAAGCTTTATTGATAGGAAATACCATATGAAATAAATATCCTACACTCAACAACAAAAGAGAAAGAATAAACAATCGTAAAACACCAATATTGTTATCTAATAGTTTTCCTATTAATATTCCAGAAATACAAGTTACGATGGATGGTAGCGTACTAAATATACCTTCAGGATCATAATCTGACTGCCACATATGATTTCCTAAAATATTTAAATCTATATAATTAGCCCAGTTGTTTGCTGCTCTTTCAAAAGTTGGTAATGTACCATCTGAAAACGGAAGAAATCCTAAAATAAACCAATAGCCAATTAAAATTGCAATAGAAATTGTTACTAAAATTTTCCAATTAAAATTGATATATAAAATTGATGAAATAAAAAATACAATACCTATTCTTTGTAATACTCCAGGAATTCTAAAAGTATCAAAATCCTTTATAAAAGGGTAATAAGGTAAAAATATATTTAAAAATATACCCAACCCTATTAATTTTACACTTCTAATTAAAATCTTTTTGTAAACTAAAGCATCATTTGATTTATTCTTATAAGCGAAGTAAATCGAAATTCCAACAATAAATAAAAAGAAAGGGAAAATTAAATCTGTTGGAGTTAAGCCATTCCATTCTGCATGCAATAAAGGCTTGTAAACAGAAGACCATGTTCCTGGTGTATTCACCAAAATCATTGCAGCAATCGTGAATCCTCTTAATAAATCAACAGATTCTATTCTTTTAGACATCTAAAACTAATGTATTACATATATAAAAACTAGGATTTCTTTAATCCTAATTTGTGCCCCCAAAAAGCATAGTAAAGAATTACTAAGTAGCAAGGTAACAAAATCCAATAACCAAAAGAAGCTGCTTCTGACAAAGCATTAGCTTCATTTAAACCAGCAACTATTAATTCTTCTTTTTTACTATCAACCAAAGCACCATATAAAGGAGGAATAATTGCACCCCCAGAAATGGCCATAATTAATAAGGCTGATGCAGTTTTAGTAAATTTACCTAAACCTTTCAAAGTTAACGGCCAAATTGCTGGCCAAACTAATGCATTTGCAATACCTAAAGCAGCAACAAAAAGTACAGATGTAAATCCGGTTGTATAAACAATACATAAAGAAAAGATAATTCCTAGAAAAGCACTCGCCTTTAAAGCCAAAGATTGAGAGATATACTTAGGTATTAAAAACACACCTAAAGCATAAGTAACAACCATTGCCATTAAGGTATATGTTGTAAAAGAGTTAGATTGTTCTCCTAAACCCAATGAATGTCCGTAAGCAATAATAGTATCACCAGCAATTACCTCTGCCCCAACGTATAGAAACAATGCCAATACACCTAGCCATAAATGTGGAAACTGAAAAACACTTGTTTTAGATGACTCTCCGTCCTTTGGTTCTTCTATTGGAGCTGCTTCAACGTTTGGTAATGGTGCTTTTCTAATTAAGATCCCTAGTAAAAATAATACCAAGGCCATTACAATATACGGTGTAATAACACTATCTGCCATTGAATTTAATAAATTTTCTTTTTCTTCAAGGCTCACAGTACTTAATTTTTCCTTTATCTCTCCAATACCAGACAATAGAATAGTGGCAAAAATAAATGACCCTAATGCTCCAGCCACTTTATTGGCAATTCCCATGATAGCGATACGCTTTGCGGCACTTTCCATAGGTCCTAAAATAGTAATATATGGGTTAGAGGCTGTTTGTAATAAAGTCATTCCGATACCTTGAATAAAAATAGCGGTTAAAAACATCCAATAAGTTCTTGCATTTGCTGCAGGTATAAATAATAAAGCTCCAATTGCCATTATTATCAACCCTAAAGACATTCCTTTTTTGTAACCAATTTTATTAATTATATAAGATGCTGGCAAAGCCATAACTACAAAAGAGATGTAGGAAGCAGATGCTACTAAATAAGATTGTGCATCCGTTAACTCATTTATGGTTTTCATAAATGGAATTAACGCTCCATTTATCCAAGTAACAAATCCGAAAATAAAAAAAAGTCCAGCAATAATTAGTATTGGGATTAATGTATTGCTCTTTTGAGAATTAGATTGAGTAATATTAGACATAAATATTAGTGTATTTGGATATTTTTTAGTGAGTACTTAAGGTATATGTAAAGAATGTGATAAGAAGAAGAAAATAAAAATAAAATCTACCAATGACACAATTTTAAGGTTAAACAGAATTATTTATAAAACTAATCAGTTTTTATAAATTAATCATAAAACCTGTTCATAAAGTTCTTCTGAAAGTTTTATAGAGCAATATTACAAGTATACAATTGAGAAAAATTCTTTTAAAAGTTTCATGATTAAATATTTACCAAATGGTAAAATTTAAAAAATCATTTGATTATGATAATTCCAACAACGCAATTTTATAACTTAACTATTTCATATGAAATTATGATATTAATTTAAACCCTGTTAATCAGTATTTAAAATAATTCTCTTTGCGTGGTTAACGTACTTTCTGCCTATAGGTATTCTTATTTTATTAATTTCTACCAGATTACCCTCAATACTATTTATCTTGTCTATCGCTATAGTATAGGATCTGTGAATTCTAATAAAATTATTTTCAGGAAGCTCTTCGGTAATACTTGTTAACGATTTATGTACAAGATGTTTTTCTGCAAGGGTAACTACTTTGATATAATCCTTTAAACTTTCTACGTAAAGTATGTCTTCAAATTTAATTTTTACAAGCTTTTTATCTACTTTTAAAAAGATAAAAGATTCTTTGGTGTCTTCATCTTTTACATCTTCAGAATCTGAGACAACCTTTTTAGTTATTTTATTAATAGTTTTTAAAAATCTATTAAAAGGAATAGGTTTTACAAGATAATCAAGTACATTTAGATCATAACTCTCTACAGCATATTCTCTGTATGCGGTTGTTATTACAATGTTTGTTTTAAAGTTAAGTGTTTTACCAAAATCTAGCCCGTTCATTTTAGGCATATTTATGTCTAAGAAAATCACATCTATATCGCCTGTTTCAATTGTTGACAAAGCTTCAATTGGATTTTGAAATGTATCTACAATCTCAAAGTTTTTAAACTCTTTTAAATGATTTTCAACAACCTTAATGGCTAAAGGTTCATCATCTATAATAATACATTTTATTTTCATGATTTAAAGATACTAAAACATTATAATTGTATAGATAATTTTACACTGTAATTTTTATTTTTTGTGTTAATGGACAAATTAAAAGTATCCTTGAAAAGCAACTCCAATCTTCTTAATACATTCTTATTTCCAATTCCGTGATTTTTTTTATTTTTTACAGCTAAATAATTATTGACAACTTCAAAAACAAATAAATTCTCTTTGGTCACTTCAAACTTGATAAATAATTTTAACTTTTCATTATCAACTGAACCATGTTTAAAGCAATTTTCTATGAATGGTAAAAATAATAAAGGTGGAAGACTTTTGCCTTCTAAGTCTCCAACCATATCCATTTGAACGCTAACATTATCACCATATCTTAACCTTTCAATTTCAATATAATTTTGAATGTAGTTTATTTCTTTTAAAAGACTTATACGTGGTTCTTTTGCATCGTATAAAATATATTCCATAATCTCCGAAAGCTTCAGCACAACTTCTGGAGCATTTTTCGATTTTTCGAGAGTTAAAGCATACAAATTGTTCAGAGTATTAAAAAAAAAGTGAGGTTGTATTTGAGCCTTTAAAAATTGAAGTTCTGTTTTTAATTGATTTGCTTGTAATTCCTCTATTCTCTTTCTATCAAAAATCCAATCAACTGTCAATTTAATTGTTGTTACAATTGCAATGTCATAAATCCCTATTAAAAACACAACTAGTATATGGTTAAAAGCATAAGGTCTTTGTGGGGTTTGCGACTCTGGCCATACATTTTCATTTATAAAAAAGAATATTAACTGAGTTCTAACAATATAAAAAATAATTAAAGCAGCTAGAAATGCTAAAATATAGATTACAATTTTTTTCTTAAATAGCAGTCGTGGTAATAAAAAGTAAACATGAAAATAAGCAAGTAACATGCCTAAAGTAACAGTTACCAAATTAGACCTGAATGAATACAAATAATCTTCATAATAGCTCCCCCACCTAATTACATTAAGTAAAAAGTAACTTATCCAAAATGCAAAATGGTACTTTAAAGGAATCTTGTAACTAAAATTTAAAAAAGTATTTTTCAATAAAATAGGTTTAAAATTGTAAATATAGCAAACCAATCAAACTATTGATTTCATAATCACAATTAATATTAAAAAAAATGTCATTCATCACTTTTTTTCTGTTGTTGGTATATTATATTTTTTATTTAACCCGATACAAACATACTTTTATAGAGGAATTTAATCAAAATAACTTAATTCATTTTATGAAAAAAATTTACACAGTACTGATTGCTGTTTTTTCATTTATCCTTACGATGAATGTTCAAGCACAAGAAAAAAGTATAACTGGTACAGTAACATCTAAATCAGATGGGGCCACTCTACCAGGAGTTAGCGTTGTTATAAAAGGAACAACAAAAGGAACAGAAACAGACTTTGACGGTAAGTATACCATCAAAGCTTCTGAAGGAGATGTTTTAAGCTTTTCATTTTTAGGAATGAAAACAAAAGAAGCAACAGTTGGCGAATCTAACACCTTAGATCTGGTTTTAGAAGATGACTCGGACCAATTAGATGAAATTGTGGTAACGGCACTTGGTATTAAAAAATCAAGAAAGACACTAACTTATTCAGCGCAAGATGTCAAAGGTGACGAGTTAACAAAAGTTAAACAAGTGAATCCTATTAATGGTTTATCAGGTAAATCAGCGGGTTTAACTATAACTAGAAGTTCATCAGGTGCAGGTGGTGCTACAAAAGTAGTATTAAGAGGTAACTCTTCTACAACTAATAATGATCCTTTATATGTTATTGATGGGATACCAATGCTTAATAGTGGTAATGGTCAAAACGGTGAAACACCTGGAGCAAACATCTTTGGTGGGTTAACAGGAAATAGAGATGGTGGAGACATTACGTCTTTAATTAATCCAGATGATGTAGAAAGTATAACCATTTTAAAAGGTGCTTCTGCAGCTGCATTGTATGGTAGTCAAGGTGCCAATGGTGTAATTTTGATCAACACTAAAAGTGGAAAAGAAGGGAAAATTAAAGTAAATATTAATTCTACGTTAACAATTGATAATGTATTTACTTTACCAGAATTACAATCAGAATACCAGTCATTATCTGTAGGTGAAACGATTGGTGAAAATGGATTTGTTTCAAACGCAACGTCTTGGGGACCTGCTGCTAGTGGATTGTCTAACGATGTAGGTAGTTTTTTTAATACGGGGGTTACGGCTATCAACTCGATTTCTTTAAGTGCTGGTTCCAAAAAAGCACAAACCTATTTTTCTTATGCAAATACAAATGCTTCAGGAGTTACACCAAATAATAAGTTAAACAGAAATGTACTTAATCTTCGTGAAACAGCTTCTTTTTTAAATGATAAAATTCAATTATCAGCAAATATTAGTTTATCAGACCAAAGAATTCAGAATAGACCTGGAAACGGGTTGTACTCAAATCCTTTAACTGGATTATACTTGCATCCTGTAGGAATAGATAGAGATATTTATAAAAATAAGTTTGAATATTTCAATACCGATTTGAATATGATGGATCAGTATGCTACATCATTTGATGGAACTATTCAACAAAATCCATATTGGTTAATCAATAGAAATCCTAGTGAGGATGTTGTACAGCGAGTTCTTGCAAGTGCAAATATAAAATATCAAATCACAGAAAATTTTGCCTTACAATCAAGAGCAAGTTATGATAAATCATTCTTTACATTTGATAAAAGATTATTCGGAGGAACTGACTCTAATTTTGCCCCTGCTACCGGTCGTTATATTTTAGAGAAAACAGAGAATACTCAACAATATATAGATCTAATTGGGACTTATAATAGAGAATTGTCAGAAGATTTTGACTTTGGTTTAACTGTTGGTACAAGTTTAACAAAATACAAAACTGGAGACCAAATACAATTAGATTCAGGACTTGAAGGTTTAAGTTTTCCTAATGAATTTACACTTGCTAACTTTGAATCGTCTAGAGGTATTAGACAACAAGTTGTAAATCGTGAAGTACAATCTATATTTGGTGCTGCTAATATTGGTTACAAAAACATGTTATATCTAGACATAACAGGTAGAACAGACTGGTCTTCTACACTAGTAAATACAGATTCTAAATCATTCTTTTACCCGTCTGTTGGTTTAACAGGTATTTTAACAGAAGCCTTTGAAATGCCAGAATCTATTTCTTTTGCAAAATTAAGAGTATCTTATGCAGAGGTTGGAAAAGACATACCTGCATATGCAACTGTTCCACTAAGAACAATTGGAACAACAAACTCTGGTGGTCAAATTGGTGCTGCTAATCAAGCTACATTTGCACCTATTGTAGGTGAAACATTACAACCAGAAAGACAAAAATCATTTGAAATAGGAACAGAATGGAGATTCTTTGGTAATAGATTGGGCTTAGACCTTACTTACTATAATTCCAACACTGAAAATCAAATATTCTTTATAGATGCAGAACCAAATGCTGAAGGATATACTCAGAATATTGTAAATGCAGGAGAAATTTCAAATTCAGGTATTGAATTGGTACTTAACGGTAAACCTATTGTAAATGATAACTTTACATGGAATACCTCATTAAACTTTGCGACGAATAAAAATGAAGTTGTCTCTGTTCACCCATCATTAGAAAATGGAGAAGCAATTATAACTGCACCAGGTGTAAATGGATATGGATATTCTTTAATTGAAGGTGAAGATTTTGGTAGTATTCAAGCAAATTCTATACAGAGAGATGATTCAGGACTGCCAATAGTAACAATAACAAAGGATGCTGATAACAATGATATCTTTGCTTTTGAAACTACAGGTTTTGAAACGGTTGCTCATGCACAACCAGACTTTACTTTAGGCTGGAGCAATAGCTTTGACTTCAAAAATTTTACAATAAACTTTCTAATTGACGGTAAATTTGGTGGAGAAGTAGTAAGTGTTACAGAATCTATAAATGATTTATATGGTGTATCTCAAGCATCTGCAGATGCTAGGAACGCTAACGGAGGCTTTGTAAATGTTGTAACAACAGATGGAACAGCAGCTCAAATGACAGCTCAAGATTATTTAACAAGAACTGGAGGTAGAGCTGGTTTATTAGGTGAATATGTTTATGATGCAACCAATGTAACTTTAAGAGAGGTTTCAGTTGGTTATAACATTCCTAAGCCAGGAGATTTTTTTGAATCAATCAAAATTTCTCTTATCGCAAACAACCTATTCTTCTTATATAAAGATGCACCTTTTGATCCAAATATTGCCTCTAGTACCGGAATTGGGCTTCAAGGAGTTGACATTTACGGACAACCTTCTACAAGAAGTATAGGATTAAACATTAACGTAAATTTCTAAAAAAAAATGAAAAATATATATACATACCTATTAGCCTCTTTATTGGTAATTAGTTTTACTAGTTGTACCGATGATTTTGAGAGCATAAATACAGATCCAAATGGAATTTCTGAAGAAAGTTTAACCCAAATGAATAAGAATGTTGGTAATGAATTTGATCCAATGTTTTTAAATGTGTTCAATGTTACACCAGCTTGGAATTACCAATTACAACAAAACCTTATGGCTGATGTATATTCTGGCTATATGACAGCACCAACACCATTTGCTGGAAACGTAAATAACCAAACGTATGCACTTGTTGATGGATGGAATGGTTTTCCTTGGAGCAATGCATACGGAAGCGTTATGCCTCAAGCATTAAATATAAAAAATGCTATAGAGTTAGGTGGTGATCTTAACGGAATGAAATTTATTTACCTCGCAAATATTATAAAAGTTTCAGCTATGCACCGTGTTTCTGATATATACGGACCAGTTAGATATACTAAATTTAATGACTATGCTACAACAGGTGAATATGACTCTCAAGAGGATGCTTATAAAGCCTTCTTTGATGATTTAACAACTGCTATTGATGGTTTAGAAGCTTTTACAGAAGATACTCAATTTGCTAATTTTGATAAGTCTGTTTTTGGAGGAGATATTCCTTCATGGAGACAGTACGCAAATAGTTTACGGTTACGTTTAGCAATTCGTGTCTCTAAAACAGACGCAGCATTAGCTAAAACACAAGGTGAATTAGCTTTATCAAGTAATGCTGGTTTAATGGAGTCTTCAAATATGGTTATAAATACAGGTTTCCCTCATCCAATTACTGTAATAAGTGGTTCTTGGGGAGATATTAGAATGGGTGCAGAAATGGAATCTATTTTAACAGGATATAATGATAATAGAATTGAAACTTATTTCAACCCTTCTGCCGACGCTTCTTTAACAGGTGACTATAAAGGGATTAGAATGGGAATTGATATAGCAGATAAATCTCAATACGTAGATCATGCCTCTATTGGTAAAGTAATCGATGGAGAAACGTTAACTTGGATGACAAATGCAGAAGTACATTTCTTAAAAGCAGAAGCATCTTTAAGAGGATGGTCTGGTGCAGGTGATGCAAAATCTAATTATGAAGCAGGAGTTACTGCATCATTTACACAGCATAGTGCTGATAATGTTTCAGATTACTTAGCAGACAACACTAGTACTCCAGCAGACTTTGTAGATGCATTAAATACAGCAAATAACATTCCATATGCAAGCGATGTAAAAATAGCATATAATGCTAGTGGAACTAACGAGGAACAGTTAGAGCAAATTATTACTCAAAAGTGGATTGCTATGTTTCCTGATGGTCAAGAAGCTTGGTCAGAATTTAGACGTACTGGGTACCCAAGAATTTTTCCTGTAGTAGTTAATAATAGTGGAGGTACTATAAATACTGATATCCAGATTAGAAGAATAAATTTTGTAGCCAATGAGGTTAATACTAATAGTGCCAATGTAAATACAGCTACCGGTTATTTGAATGGCCCAGACAATGGTGGCACTAGACTTTGGTGGGACACTGGAGCACCAAACTTTTAGTAGATAATTTAATATTTGTTTAATTAATTCAGCCGGAAATGTTTTATACGTTTCCGGTTGTTTTTTGTGCGTAATTTAGTGTGTTTAGTCGAAAAAAGTTCGTAGCTGCCTTTAAGAGTTATACTTTTATTATGTAAATCTCTAAAACAGAAAACATGCTTTACCAAAAAGAAACCGCTTATCAACCTGTAGGTCAATTTGAAGACAATAGATTTGAAAAAATTCATAATGTAATTTACAAATCCTCTGATAAGGCTTCCATACTTGTTGCGGAAGAAATTGCTTCTCTTATCAAAGAAAAACAAAATAAAAAAGAAAACTGTGTTTTAGGTTTAGCAACGGGTTCTTCTCCAATAAAAGTTTATGAGGAACTTGTAAGAATGCATAGAGAAGAAGGTCTTAGTTTCGAAAATGTTATTACCTTTAATTTAGATGAATACTATCCAATGGAAAAAAGTAATATTCAGAGTTACTTTTTTTTCATGCATGAACATCTATTTAATCACATAAATATACTTCCAGAAAATATCAATATTCCAGATGGTAGAGCGTCCTTAGAAAATCCAAATCAATACTGTATTGATTACGAAATGAAGATTAAAAATGCTGGTGGATTAGATTTTCAATTGTTAGGAATCGGAAGAACTGGTCATATCGGATTTAACGAACCAGGTTCGCATGAAAACTCAGGGACAAGAATAATTACATTAGATCATATTACAAGAGTTGACGCAGGTCCTGCATTTCTAGGAATAGATAATGTTCCCAGAAAAGCTATAACAATGGGTATTGGAACTGTTAAAAGTGCCAAAAGAATAGTACTTCTGGCTTGGGGTTCAAATAAAGGTGATATTATAAAACAAACTATTGAAGGTGAAATAAGTACTGAATTTCCAGCTACATATCTACAAAAACACAACAATACAACATTTATATTAGATGAAGGAGCCGCAGAAAAACTAACACGTATAAAGACACCTTGGCTTACTAGATCTTGTATTTGGGATGATGATTTAAAACTAAAAGCCGTGGTATGGCTTAGTAACAAATTAGGTACATCTATTTTAAAATTAACAGATAAGGATTACAATGATAATGGAATGTCTAGTCTATTATCTCAAGAAGGTACTGCATATGATTTAAACATAAGAATATTTAATAAATTACAACACACAATTACAGGATGGCCAGGTGGTAAGCCCTATGCAGATGATTCCAATAGACCTGAAAGAGCTACACCAGCAAAAAAGAGAGTAATTATATTTAGTCCTCACCCAGATGACGATGTGATTTCTATGGGAGGAACTTTTGATAGACTTGTGCAACAAGGGCACGAAGTACACGTTGCTTATCAAACCTCTGGAAATATAGCTGTATCAGATGAAGAAGCGCTTAAGTTTGCTGAAATTTCTCAAGAAATAAGTTCTGATTCTCACAAAACGTGTGAGATTATTGACTTTCTTAAGAATAAAAAAGGAAACGAAAATATTGACTCTCTTGAGGTTCGAAAGTTAAAAGGAATTATAAGAAAAAGAGAATCTCTTGCAGCAACAAGATATTTAGGATTACCAGATGAAAATGTGCATTTCCTTAATCTTCCTTTTTACGAGACAGGAACCATAAAAAAAGGCAAAATTTCTAAAGATGATATAGATATTATGATGAGCATTATTGACAATGTAAAACCTCATCAAATCTACGCTGCGGGAGATCTAGCAGATCCGCATGGAACTCATAAAGTTTGTTTAGATGCATTATTTATAGCTTTAGAAAAAATAAAAGTAAAAGAATACATGAAAGATTGCTGGGTTTGGTTGTATAGAGGAGCTTGGCACGAATGGGATTCTAATGAAATTGAAATGGCAGTACCTTTAAGTCCTGATCAAGTATTAAGAAAAAGACATGCTATTTTTTATCATCAAACACAAAAAGATGGAGTTATGTTTCAAGGAGACGATTCAAGAGAATTTTGGGTTAGAGTAGAAGATAGAAATAGGTTGACTGCAGAAAAATACAATGCTTTTGGCCTAGCTGATTATGCAGCTATGGAGGCCTTTAAAAGATACTTTTTTTAAATAATGAAGAAAATTCTCTTTTGTTTAATTGTTATCTTTAGCTTTTTAAATTGTAATCAACAAATACCGTCAACAACTAGTAACGAAATTGAAGGAACTTGGAAGATGGTTTATGCTGAAATTTTTGAAAACGATACTATAAAATCAAAAGATTTATCAAATACATCTTTTATAAAAATTATTAATAAAACTCATTTTTCTTTTTTTAATCAAGAGAATTCTGGAAATAGAAATTTTTATAGTGGTGCAGGTTCTTATGTTTTAGAAGGAGGTAATTATAAAGAAACCCTCAATTTTACTACTATAGAATCATTTAAAAACCATGAATTTTCATTTAATGTTAAAATAAAAGGTGATACCTTAATTCAAACAGGAATTGAAAAAATATCAGGTGCAGGCGTAAACAGATACATTACAGAAAAATATATAAAATTAAACGAATGAAAAAAATTATTTTAATATTACTCGCTAGCATATTTCATCAATATTTATTTTCTCAAGAAAATTTTAAGAAACGATATAATTTAATGCCTTGGCCACAGAATATTAGTGAAAATAATTCGTCTTTTAAAATAAACGAATCTTTAACAATTTCTATTTCAGGAGAAGATTCTGAGAACAGAGTTAAAAATGCTTCTGTTCAATTTTTAAGAAGACTTTCAAACAGAACAGGTGTTTTTATAAATAATGGTTTTCCTGTAAAAGACAATATCGCACCAATACAGCTTCGTTTCGAATCTGTTTCAAATTTAAAGGTAAACAGTAATGAAACTTACGCTATAGAGGTAAAAGAAAATAATATTTTAATTAAAGCCACAACAGATGTAGGGGTTTTAAGAGGTTTGGAAACACTTTTACAATTGGTTAATTTTAATAAAGAAGGGTATTATTTCGAAGGAGTTGTAATTAAAGATGCTCCAAGATTTTTATGGCGAGGTCTAATGATAGATGTTTCAAGACACTTTCAGCCTATTTCTGTATTAAAAAGAAATTTGGATGCCATGGCGTCTGTAAAATTAAACGTTTTCCATTGGCATTTAACAGATGACCAAGGGTTTAGAGTGGCATCTAAAACATATCCTAAATTACAAAAATTTGCATCTGATGGATTATTTTATACCCATGAACAAATAAAAGAAGTGGTTGCATATGCTTCTAACCTTGGTATTAGAGTGATTCCTGAATTTGATGTTCCGGGCCATGCAACAGCTATCTTAACAGCGTATCCTGAATTAGGAAGTAAAAAGAATTATGATTATAAAGTAGAACGTTTTTCAGGTGTTTTTGACCCAACACTAAACCCAATTTTAGAGGATACATATACATTTCTTGAAAATTTATTTACAGAAATTGCGCCATTATTTCCAGATGAATATTTTCATATTGGAGGTGATGAAAATGAAGGGAAGCATTGGGATGAAAATAAAGAAATACAAGCTTTTAAAAAGGAGAACGGATTAAAAACTAATCACGAATTACAAACCTATTTTAATATAAAATTAGAAAAAATATTAAAAAAATTGGGTAAAAAATTAATGGGTTGGGATGAAATATTAACACCTTCTACACCTACAACTGCAGTAATTCATTCTTGGAGAGGCAAACAAGAAGGGCTAGCACAAAGCACGCTTATAGAAGCTGCAAAAAAAGGTTACCAAACTGTATTGTCTAACGGATTTTATATTGATAGAATGTTATCTGTAAAACATCACTACCTGCAAGATCCTATTGGAAACGAAAAGCTCACCAAAGAAGAGCGCAGTAGGATTTTGGGAGCAGAAGCTACAATGTGGAGTGAATTAGTTACACCAACTACAATAGACTCCAGAATTTGGCCAAGAACGGCTGCAATTGCCGAGCGCTTTTGGTCTTCAAAAGAAATAAGAGATCTTGACGATATGTTAAGACGTTTAAAAGTAGTTAATACTAATTTAGAAGAATTAGGCATCAATCACATCAGAAATACTGATTATATTTTGCGAAATATTGCAAAAGACAACGATATTGAGGCACTAAAAGTATTGTCTAAAATTTGTGAACCATTAAAAATATATTCTAGAAATAAGGGAGGTACAGAATATAAAACATTTTCTCCTTTTACCCTTTTTGCAGATGCCTGTGTTGTTGACGCAGAAGATGCTATCATTTTTAATGAAAATGTAACGGATTACTTGCTAAATGAAGATAATATTAACTTGAAAGAAATCATTTATTACCTGGAAATTTGGAGTGAAAATCATGAAAAATTCACCAAAATAAATAAGAACCCTATTAGCAATTCTTTAGCACCTTTATCTAACAATTTATCTAAAATTTCAACCATTTTACTGCGTTCAATTAATAAGAAAAATATTAGTAAAACAGACTTGAATAAAGCGAAAGAATTAAATAATAAACTTCAAAACCCTATTGAAGATGTGGAATTAGTTGTTACGGAATCTTTTGATAAATTGATAAAACTCTGCGAAAAAAAATTCTTATAATTCAATTATAAAATAGAAATGAATATAACTCAAGAAACTACTTTTTCATTAGACCGTCATAATCTCAATAAACAGTTATGTTTTAATTCATCAAATGGCTATAACCTATTTTTAAATTGGGTTAGTAGTGAGTTCGATTTATTTTTACAAGAAGAAAGCAATGGATTACAAGTATATTTCCCTGATGGTTGTTTAACCATTAAAAGTGCTGATAAAAATAATAACTTGACGGCTAATATTGATTTGCAATATAAATTTTTAGAAAAAGGTCAAAGTTTAATTTATAAAATTGAAGCTCTACATTCTTTATTATTAAATACTACAAAAACAGAAAATAGATAAGTATTATATATTATTCCATTGATTAAAGTTTGAATTATATGATAAAAAAATTGCAGAAAATCATATATTACCCTAATATTTTAAACAATGATTCTTAAAAAGAACAACATTCATATTCTTAGTGTCTTTATATGTATTACTTTCTTTTGTTGTACTAAAAAAGATAAAGAAATCACTACTCTCTTCAGTAGTTTAGATGCAAAAAAAACCAATATTTACTTTAAAAACACCGTTAAAGAAAACCTTTATTTCAATTTCATTAACTATGCATATATCTATAATGGTGGTGGTGTTGCGATAGGAGATATTAATAATGATGGTTTGGAAGATATCTATTTTACCTCTAATCAAGAATCAAATAAATTATATTTAAATAAAGGGAAATTTAAATTTCAGGATATTACAGAAAAAGCAAAGGTTGCCGATTTAAATGGATGGACAACTGGTGTAACCATGGTAGACATTAATAATGACGGTTGGTTAGATATTTATGTATGTAAGTCTGGATCTTTAGATAGTCATGAAAATCGAAAGAATAAACTTTTTCTAAATCAAAAAAACAATACATTTAAAGAAGTTGCAAATGACTTCGGTCTTGATCATTATGGCTTTTCAACACAAGCATACTTTTTCGATTTTGATAAAGATGGTGATTTGGACATGTATCTTGTAAATCATAGACAAGACTTTAGAAATAATGTAAATATAGACCCAAGACTTCAAAATAGAAAAGAAGACTATAATTCTGACCAACTTTACAGAAATGATGGCAATACTTTTAAAAACATTACCAAAAAAGCTGGTATACTTAACAAAGCTTGGGGCCTAAGTGCATCTATTGGAGACTTTAATAATGATGGATTATTAGATATTTTTGTAGCAAACGATTTCTTAGAACCTGATTTTTTGTATATAAACCAAGGTGACGAGACATTTAAAGAAGAAGCTTTAAAATCCTTCAATCACATCTCATCTAATAGCATGGGTTCTGATTTTGCCGATATAAATAATGATCTAAATCCAGATTTAATTGTTTTAGACATGATGGCAGAAGACCATATTAGAAGTAAAGAAAATATGGCTACTATGAGTATTTCAAACTTTCATAAAATGGTAGACATAGGGTATCACCATCAATACATGTCTAACATGTTACAACTCAATAATAAAAATGGAACATTTTCTGAAATAGGACAATTATCAGGTATTGCAAAAACAGATTGGAGTTGGGCTCCTTTAGTCGTAGACTTTGATAATGACGGCTTTAATGACCTCTTTGTTACTAACGGAATTGAGCATGATTTATCTAATCAAGACTTCAGAAATCAAATGAAAAATAACATTAGAAATAGAAAAAAAGTTTCATTAGAAGAGGCTATAAAAATGATGCCCTCTAAAAAAATGAGTAATTATATTTTTAAAAATAATCAAAATCTAACCTTTCAAAATGTATCAAAAACATGGGGGTTAGATAAAGCAATAAATTCAAATGGAGCAGCTTATGCCGATTTAGATAACGATGGCGACTTAGATTTGGTTGTAAATAATCAAGGTGAAGAGGCTTCTATATACAAAAATAACACTACAAAAAACTTTATAACAATTACGTTAAAAGGCCCAAAAGAAAACACATTCGGAATTGGAGCCACCTTATCTTTATTTGCTGATAAATTACAGCAATCAAAACAACATTTTATTTCTAGAGGATTTCAATCTTCTGTAACATCAAAAATGACTTTTGGATTAGACAATATTAAAAATATTGATAGTTTAATTATTGATTGGGGAAATGGAAAATCTCAAAAAATCTTGAACCCAAAAATAAACTCTAATCTTAAAATTAACTACAAAAACGCGTCTGAGAATAAGACAACTAAAAGGAAGAAGAAAAACCATTTTGTTCAAATTAATCCATCTGATATTGGCATAGATTTTATACAAAAAGAAAATAACTTTGACGATTTTAAACTCCAACTATTATTGCCTCAAAAACAATCGGAAAAAAGTGCAGCACTTTCAATTGGTGATGTAAATAATGATGGTTTAGATGATTTTTTTGTAGGAAATGCAAAAGGTCAAAAAGCAGCCTTATATATTCAAAATAAAATTGGAAAATTTACAAAAACAAACACAAAACTATTCGACTTAGAAAAAGATTTTGAAGATACAGACGCCCAATTTATTGATATTGATAATGACAATGATTTAGATTTATTTGTAACATCTGGAGGTTATGAAAATAAAACAGGTAGTAAACTTTTAAACGATCGACTTTATCTCAATGATAGCAAAGGGAATTTTAAAAAATCAGCATTAAAAAGTCCTTTTATTAATTCTAAAGGAATTGCCTTTTCTGATTATGATAAAGACGGAGATATTGACATATTTATTGGCAGTAATGTAAAATATGGACAATATCCAATTTCTGACAAGCCCTATTTTTTAGAAAATAAAACAGGTAAGCTTACAAATGTAATTGATAAAAAATTTGATGATATTTCAGAATTAAAAATCATTAATGATGCTATATTTTCTGATTATGATAGTGATGGTGATGATGATTTAATAGTTATTGGTGAATGGATGCCCATTGTATTTTTTGAAAATATAGATAAAAAGTTTTATAGAAAAGAAATCGATGGCGTTTCTGATAAAAATGGGTGGTTTCAAACTATTAAAGCAACCGATTTGAATAAAGATGGAAATATTGACTACATAATTGGCAATTGGGGTACAAACAATAAATTTCATCCAACAAAAGAAAAACCTTTACATATTTATGCCGATTATTTTGATGATAATACTTCATTTGATCTTGCACTAAGTAAAGTTTCTAAAACTGGAGATTTGCTTCCAGTTCGTGGCCGAGAGTGTTCTACGCAACAAACTCCTTTTTTAAACCAAAAAGTAAAATCTTTTAAAGAATTTGCAACAGCCACAATGCCGGATATTTACGGATTTGAAAAATTGGAGAAAGCAACACATTTTACTGCAGAAAGTTTTAATTCAATAATTCTAAAAAATAAAGGAAACGGTAACTTCAACATTGAAAAGTTACCCAACCAAGCTCAATTTTCTCCCACACTATCCTTTGAAGTAATGGATATAAATAATGATGGTTATTTAGATATTTTTGGTGTTGGAAATATTTATGAAGCGGAAGTTGAAACCATAAGATATGATGCTTCTAAAGGTTACATTCTACTTGGTAACAAAGAAGAAAAGTTTGAATATTTAAATGATAAAAGCTACTTATCTAATAAAGAAGCTAAAGTTGTAAAAAAAATAGTTATAAATAATAGTTTACATTGTATCATTTTAAATAAGAATAATGAAATAACTGTTTTAAAAATGCACAATGCAAAATTATAAATATCTTCTTTATCTATACATTATATTATCTTTTGGATGTTCAAAAAAAGAACAAATAGTTACCAATGATCTTATTTTTGAAACTAGCCCTTACCTTTTACAACACGCTAAAAATCCAGTAAACTGGCAAGCGTGGAATCAAAAATCTTTAAATAAAGCAAAAGAAGAAAATAAACTTATGGTTATAAGTATTGGATATGCTTCTTGCCACTGGTGTCATGTAATGGAAAAAGAAAGTTTTTCAGACTCTATTGTTGCAAGCACAATGAATTCTAACTTTATTAATATAAAAGTAGATAGAGAAGAAAGGCCTGATGTAGATAAAGTTTATATGAAAGCTTTGCAATTAATGACTGGTAATGGAGGTTGGCCTTTAAATGTAATTGCCCTGCCAGACGGAAGGCCAGTTTATACAGGCACTTATTTCTCAAAAAATCAATGGCTTGGAATTTTAGAACAAATTTCTGAAAAATTTAAAAATTCGCCAGATCAATTTTATGAATTAGCAAGTAAACTAGAAAAAGGTATTCAAGATATAGATTTAATAGAACTAAACACTGATGAAATTGCCTTTGAAAAGTCATTTTTAGAAAAGGAATTAAAAAACTGGCAATTATCATTTGACACAATAAACGGAGGCTCAACAAATACTCCTAAATTTATGATGCCTAACAACTATAAATTTTTATTACGTTATGCGCATCAAAATGATGATAAAAAATTAATGCATCATGTTGAAAATACTCTCAACAAAATATCATTTGGTGGAGTTTTTGATCACATCAATGGAGGTTTTTCTAGGTACGCTGTAGATAAGCAGTGGCATATTCCTCACTTTGAGAAAATGTTATATGACAATGCTCAATTAGTTAGTTTGTATTCCAATGCCTATCAACTTACTAAAAACGAGACTTATAAAAAAGTAGTTTATGAAACGTTAGATTTTATCAAAAATGAAATGACATCTCCTGAAGGAATCTTTTACTCTTCTATAGATGCAGATAGTTATAATAAAGAAGGAATTCTAGAAGAAGGCGCATACTATTCATGGACTGAAAATGAACTGAAAAAAATATTAAAAAAGGAATTCAATTTATTTTCAAAATACTTTAATATTAATGAATTTGGCAAATGGGAAGACGAAAAGTATGTATTGATAAAATCAAATTCTGATTCTAAGTTCTGCAAGAAAAACAACCTTTCAATTTCAGATTTTGAAGTATTAAAAATTAATTGGAGAAAAAAATTAAAAGAAGCGCAAATAAAAAGAAACAAACCTAAATTAGATAACAAAAGCCTAACTTCTTGGAATGCCTTGATGATAACAGCCTATATAGATGCTTACGCTGTTTTTAATGAACAAGAGTATTTAGATATTGCGAATAAAGCCGCTAGATTTATTTTGGAAAATCAATTCCAAAAAAATGGTAAATTATTTCATAATTACACATCTGGTAAAACTTCAGTTAATGGTTATTTAGAAGATTATGCAACAACAATTGAAGCCATTATAAAACTATATCAGGTAACCGGAAATGAAGTTTTACTGGATAAAGTAAAACTTTTGATTGATTATACCCTTAATAATTTTTATGATACTAAATCTAAAATATTTTATTTTACATCTAGAAAAGATGCTCCTCTATTAGCAAACACCATTGAGATTCAAGATAATGTTATTGCTTCAAGTAATTCAATAATGGCAAAAAACTTATTTGTTTTATCACATTATTTTTCTTCAGCCGAGTATCTTGAAATTTCAACATCAATGCTAAATAATATCAAATTAAAAATAAATAACAATGGCTATTTTTTCTCAAATTGGTTAGATTTAATGCTAAACTTTACAAATCCCTTTTATGAAGTTGTTATTTCTGGAAAAAATGCAAAAGAAAAATTAAAGGAGTTAAACAAACATTACTTGCCTAATATTTTATCCTGTTATAGCAATCGTAATTCTGAGTTACCATTATTAAAAAATAGATTTATTTCCGATGAAACATATATATATGTTTGTATAAATAATAGCTGTAAGTTGCCAGTAGAGACAGTTAGTGAAACTTTAAGTTTGTTAGAGAAATAATGGAATTACATATTGATAATATAAAATCAATAAACCAATTGCTATTAAGTTTAAAATAACACCTGCTCTTACCATTTGGCTCACTTTTACGTAACCACTTGCAAATACAATTGCATTTGGAGGTGTTGCCATTGGCAGCATAAACGCACAACTACTTGCCATTGTAACCGGAATTAATAAATTTAGAACAGGAATATTCAATCCAATTGCAATACCAGCAACAACTGGGGCCAAAACTGCTACCAAAGCAACATTACTCATTAATTCTGTCATAAATAACATTAATATAATTAAGAGTGAAACTGTAAGTAAAATATTCAATTCTCCTGATGCAATTGCCTCTGTAATTAAAGCAACCAATCCACTTGAGGCCATTCCTTTAGCAAGCGCTAAACCTCCTCCAAACAATATTAAAATTCCCCAAGCTAATTTGTTTGTATCATTCCATTCTAAAATAAAGTTTCCTTTTTTAAAATCCAATGGAATAGCAAATAATGAAACAGCACCTATTAAACTAATAATTGTGTCTGATAATTTTAATTCTGGAAAAATAGAATTAATTAAGGTTCTTGTAATCCATAAAAAAACAGTGGTTGCAAAAATAATTAAAACTCGCTTTTCTTCCTTTGAGATTTTTCCTAACTTTTTTAACTCTTTAGAAATTAAATTTGATGAGGATGTAAATACGATTCTTTTACAAGGAAACATCCATTTTACCAATACATAATAAATTGCAATAATCATTAACATTGAAAATGGTAACCCAAAACTCATCCAAGTTAAAAACGAGATTTGAATATGATATTCATTCTCTAACAATCCAATTAATACTGAATTTGGAGGAGTGCCAATTACTGTTGCAATTCCGCCAGCATTCGCAGCAAAAGCAATTCCTAACATAATACTTAGTGCAAAATTTTTATCACCTTTTGCTAATCCGTCTTTATCATTTATTAGGAGTTTAATTACAGAAATTGCAATTGGTAACATTACAACTGTAGATGCTGTATTGCTAATCCACATACTCATAAATGCTGTCGCCAGCATAAAACCTAAAACTACTTTCTCTGGAGTTGTTCCTGTTAGTTTTATAATTGTTAATGCAATTCTTTTATGTAAATTCACTTTCTCCAGAGCCAAAGCCAATATAAAACCGCCAAAAAACAAAAAGATAATTGGACTCCCATAGTTAGAGCCAACATCAGCAATTGTCATTACTTTTAATAGTGGAAATAAAATTAAAGGTAATAGCGCTGTAACCGCAATGTGAACTGTTTCTGTAATCCACCAAATTATCATCCAAATGGCAACTGCAATTACTGCATCTGCTTTTACTGAAACTAAAGTTGATGGCAAAAACTGAATAATAACAAATAAAAGTGGGCCAAGTGGTAATCCTATTCTTTTTGACAGCTTCATTTAAATTGGTTAATCATACGCAAAATAATCATTTTAGAATACTCTTTACAATTTTTAAATGATGATTTGTATGCGCGTTTAAAAAAGACAAAACCCTATCTTTATTGATATTCCCAAACAAGGGATGTTTAAAAAATGCATTCTTATCTAAGTTATGAATCTCTTTGATATTTGCTCTTGCAACACTTAATTGTGAAACAATATCTTCTTTTAAAATAATTTCTGGTGGATTAACATGTTTTGGAGACCTTGCTTTTCCTCTTGGAAAATAATTGAGTGCTAAAAGCAGTTTCCCAATAAATTTAAAATTATTTTCATATAATTTTGGATCAGAATTTTTCATTGCAGTAACCACAGCATTTATCACTTTTAAACTATGATCTAATTGCCAACCAACATCTGCTTTAGAAATTTTTAGATCTTTTTTCTTAAAATCAGGAATATAGTTTTCGATTCTGTTTAATTCATTTTCTAGAGTTGAAATTTTCATTGATAACATTTATTTTTTTTGAAAAAGTAATTTTTAAAAGTAAAACTATTTTTCTAGATAATTTTATTAGGGTAAATTTTGAGAACTTTTTAAAATAAAAAACCTCTCAAAATTGAGAGGTTTTACAACCGTATAATGTCATTAAAGACTAATATCTATAATGTTCTGGCTTAAATGGCCCTTGTTGAGTAACACCAATATATTCTGCTTGGTCTTGACGTAATTCTGTCAACTCAACACCAATTTTTTCCAAGTGTAATTTTGCTACTTTTTCATCTAAATGCTTTGGTAACATATAAACTTCGTTTTTATAAGCATCTGCATTGTTCCATAACTCCATTTGTGCTAAAGTTTGGTTTGTAAATGAATTACTCATTACAAAACTTGGATGACCTGTTGCACAGCCTAAGTTAACCAAACGCCCTTCTGCTAAAATAATAATATCTTTTCCATCAATAGTATATTTATCCACTTGTGGTTTGATTTCTACTTTAGTATCACCGTAGTTTTTATTTAACCAAGCAATGTCTAATTCATTATCAAAATGTCCGATATTACAGATAATTGTTTTGTCTTTTACACCTTTAAAATGCTCCCCTTTAACAATATCTTTATTTCCTGTAGTGGTAATAATAATATCTGCATTAGCCATTACCGTTTCTAAACGTTTTACTTCAAAACCATCCATTGCAGCTTGCAATGCACAAATTGGATCGATTTCTGTAACAGTTACAATAGAACCTGCACCTTTAAAAGATGCAGCTGTACCTTTACCAACATCTCCATAACCACAAACTACCACACGTTTTCCTGCCAACATAATATCTGTTGCTCTACGAATTGCATCTACTGCAGATTCTTTACAACCGTATTTGTTATCAAATTTAGATTTTGTAACAGAATCATTAATATTAATGGCTGGCATTGGTAATGTTCCATTCTTTACTCTTTCATATAATCTATGAACTCCTGTTGTAGTTTCTTCTGATAAACCATTAATGCCAGCAGCCAATTCTGGATATTGATCTAAAACCATATTGGTTAAATCTCCACCATCATCCAAAATCATATTCAATGGTTTTTTATCTTCACCAAAAAACAGCGTTTGTTCTATACACCAATCAAATTCTTCCTCATTCATACCTTTCCAAGCATAAACAGGAGTTCCAGCAGCAGCAATTGCAGCAGCAGCTTGATCTTGAGTTGAAAAAATATTACATGAACTCCAAGTAACTTCTGCTCCTAAAGCTTGCAACGTTTCAATTAAAACTGCTGTTTGAATGGTCATATGCAAACAACCTGCAATTCTTGCGCCTTTTAAAGGTTGAGAAGCCCCATATTCTTCTCTCAAACTCATTAATCCAGGCATTTCTGCTTCCGCCAATTCAATTTCTTTTCTACCCCAATCTGCTAAAGAAATGTCTTTAACTTTAAAAGGGACATATGTTGTAGTTGCACTCATATATTTGTATATTTATATTCTAATTTTTGCGTTTGCAAAGATACAACAACCTTTTTGAAAAATTATGGCTCTTTACAAAACATTCACGGTTAATAAAACAACTAAAGTACTGATTTGGAAGATTGAAGAATCCATTAAAGATTTAAAAGTAGACATTTCGCTTTCTCAAAATAGCGTAACCCGTTTAAATTCGATGAAATCTGAATTACATCAAAAAGGATTTTTAAGTATACGTCATTTATTAAAAAATGTAAATTATACCGATTTTGATTTAGTTTACGATCAATTTGGTAAACCACATTTAAAAGACGGAAAATTCATTTCAATTACACATTCATTTACATTTACAGCAATTATAATTTCTGAAAATTTAGCTGTTGGCATTGATATTGAAAAGCAACGTGAAAAGATTTTGAAGATTGCACATAAATTTACACCAATTGAAGAATACAATACCATTGCAAATGTAGATGCAAAAATTAGCAAACTCACTATTGTTTGGGGAGCAAAAGAAAGTTTGTATAAAATCTATGGAAAGAAAAAACTCTTATTCTTACATCATATTTACATTAATGATTTTCGCTTTGCTGATGAAAAAACCACTGGAGCAATTCGTTTTAATGGCGAAGAATATATATACAATATTCAGTTTTTAGAATTTGAAGGTTTCACTTGTGTTTTTGCCTATTAGAATTACGTGTAAAGTTTAGAGTTAAAAATTCTAACGATTTTCTAAATGTAAATAACTTCTTACTTTTGATTTTTTAAAAATACATGAAATGTCAGAAATTTTTGATTTCTTTTTTGGGCAATACAAAGACTACTCCAATACAGATACAATTTTAGAAATTACAGCTGTAATTTTTGGGTTTCTCTCTGTTTGGTCTTCCAAAAACAACAAAATTTGGGTTTTTCCAACTGGCATGATTAGCACAGCCATCTTTGTTTATCTCTTGTTAAAATGGGAACTTTTAGGAGACATGATGATTAATGGATACTACTTTATTATGAGTATTTATGGCTGGTATGTTTGGACACGAAAGGTAGATGAAACACATGTAACACCAATTTCTGAAACTACTAAAAAAGAGCAAAAAATCTCCATTTTTATTTTTTTAGCAACCTTAATTTTTGTGTTTATTGTTTATAAAACTTTTAACAAATGGACTTCTTGGGTAGCATATATAGATACCTTTACAACTGCAATATTTTTTGTTGGTATGTGGCTTATGGCAAAACGAAAAATAGAAAATTGGTTGTTTTGGATATTAGGAAATATCATTTCTGTACCTTTATATTTTTATAAAGGATTTACGTTTACTAGTTTCCAATATTTCGGGTTTACGTTTATTGCCATATTTGGATATTTAGCATGGAAGAAAAGCTTAGACAAAAACCCATCAATATTGTAAAAGTTGTTTTATTTGGGCCTGAATCTACAGGAAAAACAACACTTTCTAAACAATTATCTAAACATTACAATACAGTTTGGGCTCCAGAATATGCAAGAGAATATCTGCAGAAAAAATGGAATAATGAACGTAAAACCTGTGAGTTAAATGACATTTTGCCCATTGCAATTGGGCAAATAAAATTAGAAAATAAATTAGCTAAGAAAGCAGATAAAGTACTTATTTGTGATACAGATTTATTAGAAACAAAAGTGTATTCTAAAGAATTTTATGGCGGTTTTGTAGATGAAATATTAGATAAAGCTGCTAAACAAAATAAATATGATTTATATTTACTTACCTATGTAGATACTCCCTGGAAACCAGATGATTTAAGAGACAGACCCCAATTAAGATTGCAGATGTTTAGCGCTTTTGAAAAATCTCTTAAAGAACATCATAAACCTTATATTCTGTTAAAAGGGGATAAAGAAAACCGTTTTAAAAAAGCTACTGAGGCTATTGATGAAATTCTTGCAAAAAAAGAAAATCTATATTCATTTTCTGAATCCTTATAAGTTTTAGATATGCATTTAATGGATCGAAATCATGATTTTATTAATATAAACACTAATGAATAGTACTGAAATCTTAAAAGAACTGCAATTTAAAGCACTAAGAAGTTCTGGTGCTGGAGGGCAACATGTAAATAAAGTGTCTTCAAAAATTGAACTAACTTTTGATCTTCAAAACTCACTTGCACTTTCTGAAAAAGAGAAAGATTTACTAAAAATAAAACTTCAAAGCAAACTAACTAAAGAGCATCATTTAATACTTTTTTGCGAAGAAACAAGATCTCAGCATAGAAATAAAGAACTGGCTATAAAACGATTTTTAAACTTAGTAAAAGTAAATTTAATTCGCCCTAAAAAGAGAAAACCTACAAAACCAAGTAAAGCTTCCATAAAAAGAAAAGCAGAAAGTAAACAGAGAAATTCGCTTAAAAAAGCTTTACGTAAAAGGCCAAAATTAGAATAAATTCTTAAAATGCTTCTGCAATATTTAGGTATAAATTACCATCAGATTCATTTCCTGCACCATAATCAAATCTAATATTTAATTTCTCTTTTTTATCTAACATAAAACGAAGTCCTACACCATAATTCAATTTTATATCCTTAAACTTTAGTTCACTGGCCCTGCTAAAAACATCGCCAGCGCCCAAAAAAGCTACAAAACCAAAACGACTATCTTTAAATGTTCTTCTGTATTCTACTTGTGTAGCTAATAAATTCTCTTCAACATATCTTCCCTCTATATATCCCCTCATTATTTCTTCACTTCCAAAAAGTGCATATTCAGACAAAGGCACATCTCCATTTGTAAAATGACCAATTGCTTGAAAAGCTAATACATCTTTACTTTTCTCTGAAACTGTTAAAAAATAACGCAAATCAAATCTTGTTAAATCAAATTTATGCGTACCTCCTAAAGAGGTGTTGTAATATCCTTTGGTAAATTCTAAATACCAACCTTTAGTTGCATTTAAAATATTATCTCTGCTATCATATAAAGCTGCAAGCTCAAAACCAACTGAAGTTGAACCATCATAACCTGTTGGTTTATTGGTGTCTAATAATCCATTCGGTTCAATTTCGGTGTTATAAACTTGGTTATATCTTAAACCACCTCCTAAAAATAAATAACGGGTAAATACTCTTTTTAAAACTATGGGCTCAAATAAAAACTGATAACTATCATATAATTCCTCATTACTTTCCAAAGTATTTTTCCCAATTCCAAAATATAATCTTGGATAATTTTGAAAAAGAAAATTTCCAGTAATTACCCATTTTTCTTGATTTGTGAATACCTCAAACCCTGAAAATATAAAAAATTGATTTTTTAAAGTATACAAAAAAGAAAGTGGCATATTAGAAGTTCTTGTCTCTTCTCCACTACCTTTAAACTTAAAAAGATATTTTGCACCAATACCAAAACCTAAACTGGTTTCTGGAGAATAATAAATTATTGGTGCTGTAATAAACTTAGATTTATAAAGGGTTGAATCTTTTTCTGCTTTCTTTTTATTCGGATAAAAAGTAAAATATTCTACTACCTTGTCTAAACTTGTCTCCTTTTCCTGTGCTAATATATTGTTTATTGATAACAAGAGAAATATTAAGATCGATAACCTTTGAAAAATCTTCATGAATTCGTTTTATAATAGTCTAAATTTCAAAAAATAAATATATTGAATACTTATGAAATCTATGATCTTTAAATATTAAAAATATCACATCTTAGATTTTACATTTTTAATAACTTTAATTTTTTATTTTTATTATTCATTATACATTTGACAAATGAATCTCTTGTGTAGCATATGATTAAAGAAACACGAAAAACACCTTGAAAACTTATAAAAGAGGGTTTTCTTAAATTCATACTAGCAAAAATTAGAATAGAACAGGCTAAAAAAGAAAAAATAGCAAAAAGTTTATTTATTTGCTAGCTAAAATTATTATCAAACCTAAAAAAAGAAAGCCCAAAAAATAACAGAAATTAAAAACAGAAAGTACCAACTCTAGTGTAATGATTTTTTTAGTAAAACAGCATTACTTTTTCTTTTGTAGTTCTGTTAAATTTATTTTATTAATCTTTTTTTATGAAAGGAAAGCTTAATACTACAGAAAAATAACTTGACTTATTAGTTCCATTGCTAAAATTTGATTTAAACACATCTTGAGTTCCGTAATAATAACGGGCGTGAATATGCATGTCTTTACTTCCGTTAAAATTTTTAAATATATAAGCAATATCTGCAATAACACCAAAGTCATTAGATTTTGTGTTATATTTAAAATCTTCAGTAAATTCTCCTTCTTCGCCTAAATAAACCATCTCACTACTTTTAAGAAATGAAATTTGGGGCCCTAAACTATATTTTAAATTTCCTTTTTTATTCAAGTAAGAAAACAATATAGGAACATCGTAATAATTCATGTTCAATTCTGCACTTACATTGTTAAAGTTTTCGTTTAAAGAAGGTGAAGATGTTTGAGCAGAAATATTATCAAGTTTTATATTACGATTTCCAAGAAAAAAAATACTGGGACTTATATAAAAGTTGTCTGAAACTTTAATATTACCAGATATACCGAAATTAATTCCCAAACGTGTTCTATCAAAATTTTCTAAATCTGAATAATGGGTAAAATTCCCTCCAATTTCCATTCCTAAGTTAAAATTTTCAGAAGCTACTTTATCTCCAAATATAAGCGCCAAAATTGCTGCCTGACCTTGCATTAAACTCGATGTTAAAAGAAAAAAAAACAAGCAAATTATATGTCTTTTATTCATAATTTTATTAATTTTTTATTCCAAATCTATATTGTAAACCTGTTAAAATAAATTTTTGAGACCCAGAAATACCATACTCACCTCTAAACATTAAATGCTTATTCAGTTGTAAATTAAAACCAAATTGAAAAGTACGTGTTTGAATCATATCCTTTTTAATGAAATAATTTATAGAATTTGTAAACGCCTCGCTATCATTTACTTTATTCTGAATTTCTTCTAAAGCTATATTTTGAGCTTTTAGTCTTATAACTTCACTAGCATCCGAAATTGGATTTAAATTCGCTATCGCTTGATTATTTTGTTCTACTTTAGTATCGATTTTTTCATTGAAAACATTGTCAATGTCAGGAAAAACTTCATTAAACTGTATAGAGCCACTGCTACCTTTTGCACCAACAAAATCTCTATTCATAACTCCAACGTACGCCGCTAAGAAAAAGTCAGGGTTCTTTTTAGATAAATCAAACTTATAACCCAAACGAGCGGAAAGATTAAGAACTCCAACTTGATCATCTAAAAGTTCTGTTTCCGTTGCTGAATAATTAATATCTGTGCTCAAAAAATAATTTTGATAACCAAAAACTAGTGTTGTTCCAGCGCCATAGGCAAGTGCATCAAAATCAACTGATGCGCCAAATTCAGGTAATTGTACAAGTATATTTCCAAGTGCATCTTTCCAAGTTGGTTGAAGACTAACATTAGTGCCTCCAGAAATTTTAGAGTACAATCCGTAAATATTCATAAAAGGGAATAACCAAAAATCAGCCCTTAAATTTACTCCACTTGTAGTAGCTGAAACTTCTGTAAAATTTAAAGTTTCTATATTGATAATACTAGACAAATCATAATCTCCTATATTTAGTGCAAATTCGGTGATTTCCATGTCAATAAAGGCATAAACATAATTAAGGTTTACTCCTAAAGGCAATTGTAATTGATCTCCAAATCCTTTATCATAGGCTTTTTGCCCCCAAATTGGAAGCTTATAAGGATATCCTTTTTTCGAAATACTATCAGTTAAAATTTCATTTTGACTAAAACATAAAAAATGACAGAATAGCAAAATCAAGACAACAAATTTATTTCTGTTTTTATAATTTATAATCATATATATTTTATTTTAATTACACTTACTCTAAAGTTAGTGTTAATCTACTTTTTTAGTTTTAACCTATGTTAAATAAATACTTTTTTACTTAAATTACTGCTTTCTTTGTTCCATTAATTCTTTTAAAACATTATAATTTATAATTACAATTTTTTCGTTTTCTAAAAATGATTTCATTTCATTACTAGACCAAACTTCTGCATCTGCCAAACGCACTATTCTATCTAAACCTGTTTTATGATTAAAACCGTTCGGTATTTTTATTTCGTTTGTATGTTCTTCTGATGCTGCGTGCATGTAAAAATGATTCAATCCTGGTTTTACAATTTTTTTTAAAGCACTTTTTAATATTTCAATTCTCACTGGCACATCCTCTGAGACATTAAGTTTATTTTCATAAGGAATATCGAAAGCAAAAGCAAAATTTACCACCAATGCAGTTATCCATTTTTTTAATTTAGAACCTTTATAAGACATATGAGCATTCATTTCTTCCAACTCATAAAAACCGAAAAAAGTGTCTGGACGAATAATCTGATTATTATCTATATATTGTATTATTGCTTGAGCATCTTTATCAAAAGTATTTACTGTTATTGGTAAATTGTATTTTTTAGCAACTTTAACTGCTGCCATCCGCAAATCGTCAATATCAGCTCCGGGATAATAAGAGTTTCTATACACAGTTCCCATATGAGAATCTAAATGAGATACTTCTAAACCAAGGCGTAATGCTTTTTGCACTTGAGCATCTAATTCTAAAAAGACCTCTTTAGGATTTGCAAATTTTTCAACCTCCTCAATTTTTTCCCACGCTAAACCTTCTGAATTATACAAACTTGGCACCTTACTTTTTGGTAAAACAGGTTTCCACGGATATCTGTTTTGATATTCATTTGTTAACATTAAATGAACACCAAAACTCCAATTTGGGTGGAGTTTTGAGATTGCTGCAGCCTTTTCAATTTCTTGTTCATTATGATCATGAACAAGAATACTTGTAGACTTTACAACACCTGATTTCATAGTTTCAAACACACCATCCATAAATGTTGGATGAGCAGCAGTATCATCACTATTAACAACTAAAAGCTTCGTATTCTTTTCATATCCTAATTGTTCCGCTAAAGTCAAACCTTTCTCATTTAAAGGAGCATTAGACATTTTAAAAACTAATAATTTAGAAATGTCTATAGTGTTTAGAAGAAATATTCCTATTGATAAAAACAACAGAAAATAGATTTTTTTTGATCTCAAAAATTTAGCTTTCATAAATCAAAACTAAGTATTCTTTTTTTAAATAAAATCACTTTTCTTTTTCATATTAAAATATTGCTACTTAATTTTGCAGCGTTCTCAAAAGGGGTGCTGTAAAAAGCTGAGATCATACCCAATGAACCTAGAACAGATAATGCTGTTTAGGGATTTTTTAAACAAGTCATTTATTTTTAAATGACAATTAATTATTCAATATTAATTACAAGAATAATTACCTCTTTTTATTCGTTTTAAATTTTTTTAAAATGAAAAAAATTACCATTTTTTTATTCTTGTTTACAAGTATACTTGTAAACGCCCAATCATTTACACTAAAAGGAACAGTTGTAGGTGAAAACAATGAAACTTTGCCAGGAGCAACTATTTTGGTTAAAGAAACTAATCAAGGAACTTCTACAGATTTTGATGGAAAATTCAACATCAAACTTTCTAAGGGAATTTTCACAATTCAAGTATCATTTATTGGATACAAAACTGTAAATCAAAAAGTTTCTATTACAGAAAATTTAGAAATTAATGTTTCCTTAAAACCTAACGAAACACTTTTAGATGAAGTTTTGGTGTCTGCAGTTCGTGTAAATGCAGATATTCCTGTTACATTTTCTAACTTGTCAAAAAAGGAAATTGCCAAACGTAATTTAGGGCAAGACATTCCAGTTTTAATGAACTATTTACCAAATGTTGTTTCTTCTTCAGATGCAGGTGCAGGAGTTGGTTACACCTATATGAATGTACGTGGTTCTAATAGCGAAAGAATTAATGTAACCATTAACGGAATTCCATACAATGATGCCGAAAGTCAAGGTACTTTTTGGGTAAATTTAGGAGATTTTGCTTCATCAACCCAAAGCTTACAACTACAAAGAGGAGTTGGAACATCTACAAATGGTTCCGGTGCTTTTGGTGCAAGTTTAAATATTTTAACAGATGCTGTTTCTGAAGAAGCTTTTGGAGAAATTTCTAACTCTTTTGGTTCTTTTAACACTAGAAAACATACTGTAAAATTTAGCACAGGTAAATTAAATGAACATTTTGAAATTGCAGGACGTTTGTCTAATATTTATTCTGATGGCTATGTAGATAGAGCTTTTGCAGACTTAAAATCGTACTTTTTACAAGGAACTTACACAGATGAAAATACGTTGATAAAAGCGATTACTTTTGGTGGTAAAGAAAGAACATATCAATCTTGGTTTGGTTTAGATGCAACTCAATTGGAAGAAGACAGAAAACAAAATCCATATACTTATGATAATGAAGTTGATGATTATGGCCAAGACCACTACCAATTGCATTGGAATGAAAAATGGACAGAACAGTGGTCTACAAATCTTGGTTTGAACTACACAAAAGGAGCTGGTTTTTTTGAGCAATTTAAAGAAGAGGAAGATGCTTCTGATTTTAATAACTTAATAGTTGATGGTTCTGATGTAATTGTAAGAAGATGGCTAGATAATGACTTTTATGTAGTTAATTTTAACACAAATTATAAAACTGAAAAATTAAATTTAATTACAGGAATCTCTTACTCTAACTATAAAGGAGATCATTTTGGAGAAGTAATTTGGGGAGAAGATTTAGCAGCAAACACTAATATTAGAGATCGTTATTATTTTTCTGATGCCACAAAAAATGACTTCTCAATTTTTGCCAAAGCAAATTTTGAAATCAATGAAAAGCTATCTGGATATTTAGATCTCCAAGGTCGTTTTGTGAGTTATCAAACCAAAGGTTTAACCTCAGATAGAGTTAATATAGATGTTGATGAAAGCTTCAATTTTTTCAATCCAAAATTTGGTTTCACCTATGTTATAAACGAAGAAAACAGATTATACGCATCTTTTGCTGTGGCTAATAAAGAGCCAAACAGAAATGATTTTGAAAACGGTGTTTCTACTCCAGAAACTTTAAATGATTTAGAACTAGGATGGCGTTTAAAGAACGAAAACATTAAACTAAATAGCAACATCTATTATATGAACTATAAAAATCAACTAGTTTTAACTGGTTCTGTAGATGACGTTGGAGCACCAATAAGAGCTACATCTGGGAGCAGCTATAGATTAGGTTTAGAAATTGATGCAGATATTCGCATATCAGATAAATTTTCTATAAAACCAAATGTTGCTTTTAGTACAAATAAAAATAGAGATTTTTTTATTGAAGAAAACGGAATTGCAAAAAGTTTAGGAAACACTAATTTATCTTACTCACCTGATGTTGTAATGGGTAATGTTTTCCAATATAATTTTAAAGAAAATCTACAAATCTCATTATTATCAAAATATGTCGGAGAACAGTTTTTAAATAACATTAATGATACAAGTTCTAAATTAGACAGCTATTTTATTAGTGATTTTAATGTAGTTTATGAATTAAAAACTAAAAAAATATTTAAGTCTATTGTATTTACAGGATTAATAAATAATATTTTTAATGACGAATATGTTGCTAATGCTGTAGATTATGGTGGTGGTTATATTTATTATTACCCGCAAGCTACTACAAACTTTTTGATAGGAGTCACGCTACGATTTTAAAAGCACGAAACGAGTATTCTAAATTCTAGAATACTCGTTTCTTTTAAATATCTATTGTTTGTTTAATCTTTTAAACGTTCTATAAAGCTCTCAATAGAAGCTGATTTTTCTACAGAAAAGTCTCCAATTTTAGTTCTTCTTAATGCTGATAAGTGCGCACCTGAGTGCAATGCTTTTCCAAAATCATAAGCCAAAGAACGAATGTAGGTTCCTTTTGAGCAAACTACTCTAAAATCTACTTTTGGTAGGTTTATATTGGTAATTTCAAATTCAGAAACAGTAACTGCTCTAGCTTTTATTTCTGTAGTTTCGCCTTTTCTAGCTAATTCATATAAACGCTTTCCATCCTTTTTAATTGCAGAAAAAATGGGTGGTTTTTGCTGAATTTCACCAAGAAACTGTTTTGTAGTTTCCTTTAGTAAAGCTTCAGTAATATGGTTTGTAGAAAATATTTCATTCACTTCTGTTTCTAGGTCATAACTTGGTGTTGTTGCCCCTATTGAAAAAGTTCCTGTATATTCTTTTATTTGCCCTTGATAGGTGTGAATCTCTTTAGTTTGTTTACCTGTGCAAATAATCAATAAACCAGTTGCTAAAGGGTCTAATGTACCTGCATGACCAACTTTAATTTTCTTAAGTTTAAAACGTTGTTTTATATGCCAACGTAATTTATTTACCACCTGAAAAGAAGTCCATTCCAAAGGTTTATCAATCAATAAAACTTGACCATTTTTAAAATCTTCTTCTGTTCTAATCATTCTATGATGAAAACTTTAGTATCTAAAAATTTAATGGAGTAAAGCATAACCGATTGCAATAACACCAACAACTGCACAGTAAATCGAAAAGTAAGATAATTTACTTTTTTTAACTAAAGCAATCATCCATTTACAAGCCAATAGACCAGATAAAAAAGCGGATACGAAACCTGCTGAAATAGGAATCATTTCTGAAGATTGAAAGCTTAAATCTCCCCCTAAAATATCTTTTCCAATTTTACCAAAAATTAAAGGTACTACCATTAAGAACGAAAAACGAGCAGCTCTTGTTCTATCAATTCCCAACAAAACAGAAGTAGAAATTGTAGCTCCAGATCTAGAAATTCCCGGTAACATTGCAATGGCTTGAGAAACACCAATAATTATAGAATTTAAAAATGACACTTCTTTATTTGTGTTTTTTGCTTTATCGGCTAACAATAATAACAAAGCTGTTACCAATAACATTACACCTACCAACAAGATTTTTCCACCAAAAAAAGATTCTAATTCTTCTTCAAAAAGCAAACCTACCACAACTGCGGGAATCATAGAAATTATAATTTTTAAGGAAAACTTTAGTTGATCATTCCACTTAAATTGAAATAATCCTTTTAAAATTTCAGCTACTTCACTTCTAAAAATCACTAATGTACTTAATGCTGTTGCAAAGTGTAAAACTACTGTAAACGTTAAGCTTTCTTCTGGCACAGAGGTGTCTCCTAAAATAGCCTTTGTCAACTCTAAATGTCCACTAGACGAAACAGGAAGAAATTCTGTTAAACCTTGAATTACTCCTAAAATTATTGCTTCAATAATATTCATTACTTATTTTTTAGGATCTGCTAAAATTGCATAAATTTCAATACCAAGACCAATAATTACTAAAGTTGGTGCCAAACGAATTCTTTGCCAATTATACATTTCTTCATTAAAAACATTTGGATCTTCACTGCCGCCTCCAGCCATAAAAATAAAGCCAACTGCAATAAAAACAATACCAATTAGCATGATGATATAGTTTCTTTTACCAAATAAAAATTCTTGTTTTTGATTTATTTCTTTTTTCATATTCTTAATAATAGAGTTCATCTGTTCGCAGGTTTAAAAAACGTTGTGTGGCAAAAAATGTACTAATCCAGGTAATTATAAATGCCGATAAAATAACGCCTCCTGCTATATATCCTAGTGTAATGTAATCTTCTAAAAAATCTAAACTTGGTATAAACTTATCTAAATAGTATACCAAAACTGCCAAACCAATGAGTGCTATAATAGCTCCAATAATTCCTAATTTTATACTTCGCCAAATAAATGGCCTTCTAATAAAGCCTTTAGTAGCGCCCACCATTTGCATAGTTTTAATATTAAACCTTTTTGCATAAATGGATAATCTTATAGAACTGTTGATTAAAATCATTGCTATTAAACCAAAAAAACCACTTATTATTAATAACCAAAAACTAATCCTTTTGATATTTTTTGTTAAAATATTGATGAGTGGCTTATCATAAGATACATCTGCAACAAATGCGTTTTTAGAGAATCTTGCTTCTAAATTAGCTACTTTTTCAGGGGTTACATAATCGGCTTTTAAGTAAATATCTATTCCGTTTTTTAGAGGGTTTTCTCCTAAAAACTTTAAAAAATCTTCACCAATTTCTTTACTATATTTTTTAGCTGCTTGAGCTTTACTTACATATACCGCTTTTTTAGTAAACTCTTCTTCTAGTAAAGACTCTCTGAATGTTTTGATTTGTTTTTGAGTTACGTTGTCTTTTATAAAAAGTGTAATAGCCACTTTTTCTTTCACAAAATTAGCGACTTTTGTAGATTTTAATAAAATCAACCCTAAAACTCCCACCATAAAAAGTACCAAAGCAATACTAATTACAACAGAAATGTAAGAAGAAGTTAAGCGTCTTTTTTGGTAAGAATCAAATTTAGATGACATTAAATAATGTAATTTGTAATCGCTGCAAGATAATAATTAGAAATTAGTTGATAGGTACTGTTTGCAGTATTTTAACTATTCAATTTCTTGACACAATTCTATAAGTACTCCATTTGTAGTTTTGGGATGCAAAAACGCCACTAATTTGTTATCTGCTCCTTTTTTTGGCACTTCATTTAAGACCTTAAAACCTTCTTTTTGTAATCTTTTTATTTCTGATACAATATCATCTACAGCAAACGCAATATGGTGGATTCCCTCTCCTTTTTTCTCAATAAATTTAGCAATAGGACTTTCTGGCTTTGTAGCCTCTAATAATTCAATTTTATTAGGTCCAGATTTAAAAAAAGAAGTTTTTACTCCTTCAGAAATAACTTCTTCTATTTTATAATGTGGTTTGCCAAAAAGTGATGAAAATAATTCATTTGATTCTTCTAAATCTTTAACAGCAATGCCAATGTGTTCTATTTTATTCATTTTGTAAAAATAAAAAAACCAGCAGAATAATATCCACTGGTTTGTTTGTTATCGTTTAAAAGAATTTAATCTTTAGTGATTTTAAAATTATCTAGTTCATAAGTACCATCATTGGCTGAATCTCCACTTCCAGTATATTTAAATGCGATATGAATTTTACCTGAACCGCAAGATAAATCTACAATTCCAGATTCAAACCAAGATGAGAAAGAATCAGAATCTTGAACAACGTAAGCTGCTGGTAAAACGCCCCAAGTAGCAGATAATACACCATCTGTTGTGCCATCCCAATCATTAGAAAACATGATATCTAAATTACTTGCATCTGCAAAACTATTTGAAGTTTCAAAAGATAGTTTTACATTACTATTAGCATCTAAATCTATTTCTGGAGAAATTAACCAAGCCGCTGTTCTATCATCTCCTGAACGAAATGCACCTACTCTTGCTGAAATACCTTGAGAAGCGTTAGAACCACTTGCTCTGTATGCTTCCCAAGTTTCTGTTCCTGCTTCTTGATAATTAGTCCAGCCATTTCCTGAAATTGGACTATTTGTACTTTGAGACTCAAACATATCTTCAAAAAGAATACTTGTACCTTCTGCATTAGCCAAACCACAATCTAATTCTGGGGGGTCACATCTTTCACCAGTTGTAGTAATATCATTTTTATCATTTAAAACTAAAATTAAACTACTCCCATCAAAAGTTTTTGAAATGACACTGTTTATTGTAAAACTTCCTGCTGGTAAAGGCGAAAATTTAAAAGTAGAAAAAGAGCTAGTTTCTAAAGAAATACTACTTCCACGAGCTGTACAACTTTCTAAAACTCTTTGTGTATCAAACTGCTCATCTGGATCTCCAAAAGTTAAATCCTTAATATCTTTTTGAAATTGTGCATTTTCTATTTGAACCAACATTCCCAGATTGTCGCTAGAAACCTCCGATAAATTTACGATTTTTGGAACTAAAGCTTTTGTTACCGATGATCTAAAAATATTTTCAGAAATTTGTTTTATTGTAACATCATCTACCTCATTACCACTTGCAACACCTCCAATGGTAATAACACCATCTCCAGATCTTGTTTCACCAATAAATAATCCATTTAATTTAATGTAAATTTCTCTACCTAAATTGTATTTATTATAAGTATCGTTTAAATTTAAAACTACTTTTATTGCTGCTTCTGGGTTTTCTGCTTCATCTTGAATAAAAATTTCTTTAAAGAAATTACCTGTTCTATCTGAAGAAGTTACATACCCTTTTACAACTAAATCTGACGTAATTTCAGTAGCTTCATCCTGAATAAATAATCCTTTTAGGTTTTTGATGGTAATGGCATCTAAATTACCATTTGGATCATTTAGTTCGGCAATAATTTTTTCTACCTCAGCATTTTCTACTAAGCCCAAATCTTGAGGAACTGAATAATCTCCATCCTCTACACAAGAATTAAACGATATACCTAAAACAAGCGTAAGTATACAGATGATTAATTTATTTGTTTTCATATTCGTGTATTTATATTTTATTTAAAATCTTAAGTTTACGTTTAAAAAGTAGGTTGTACCTCTACCATACCAATATTTATTACCAAAAACTGGCGTATCTAGCGCTTTATCGTCTCTTAACTGTCTAAAGTTTGCATTTCTTCCTTGTTCAAATCCTCCCGATTTATATTCTTCTCCCAATAAGTTATTAACAGTTGCAAAAACACTCACAAATTTATCTCCAATTTTCCAAGATTTACCGCCAACTAAATTTACAACCATGTAATCGTCAAACTTTTCTTGTTTTAACAATTCTCTAGCCAATTCTGGATCGTAATCTGAAAATGGTAAACCATCTGAATCTTCATAAAAGTTTGCTGAACGATTTAAAGGGGCAACATCTACATAGGTTTTAGAAAAGAAATTTGTAGTTGCTCCAAACCACCAATAATTAGGATCTCTATATTCAAAACCTACAGAGTAAGCATTTTGTGGCCCAGCAGCTATTTTATAATCTTTTAATAATGATACATAATCTTTAGATCTAAAATCGCTATTAAAACCGCCATTATCTGCAACATCAGATGTTAGGTATAAGTTTGGATTATTAGCGTAAGTATACTGCCCTATTGAGGCTGCTCCTTTAAGTTTAATTGTTGGAGTAACTTGCGCTTCAATACCAAGTTCTAAACCAATATGTTGCTTTTCAATACCCGATAAAATTTCTTGTACAAAGGCCGTATTATCGCCGCCAACACCATCAGCAAAATAGAACGATATTTCTGTTGCATCTTTAACGTTAGTGTAATAAGCAGTTAATTTTGAAGTTACTATTGGACTTCTTAGAATATAACTAAAATCAGTTGAAAATACTTTTTCGCTCTTTAAATCATCAACAATAGCGTTGTTTTCTCTTGAGTTAGAAAATGAATTTCTAATGTTTGGTGCTTGTGTTAAATAGGCAGCATTTAAGTCTAATAAATGTCTTCCTGTTATTTTATAAGTTAAACCCGCTTTTACAGCGTAATTGGTAAAATCAATTTTATCTGACAAACCTAAAGAATTATCTACAAAACGACCATTTTGATACAAGCCCTCTCTTTGATGTGTAGTTCTTGATAAGTTTACAGCTCCGTAAAAATCAACTTTATTATATTTGAACTGTGCTTGTGTAAATGCGCTGGCAACATCAGAATTTAAAAGAAAACTGTATCTGAACTTGTCGCCCTCTTGTACAACTCTGTTTGGAGACAATAAATTATTTTGTTGTGCATTTTCTGTATCTGCAAAAGGGTTGATATCTAAATATCCATTACCTCCTAATAAATCGATTACTTCTGCAAAATTTTCAGATCGCAATCTCCTGTATTCTAATTTTGCATTTAAAGTAATATTATCGTTTATAGAAGAATTTAATATACTATTTACACTTATTTGTTTATCATCATTTCTATCTTCATATAAAACATAGGCGTTTTCAATTCCGTTTTGTGCATTGGTTACATTGGCATCTATAATTCTGTTCCAATTTAATTGCCCATCATTTTCAAAACGGTTTCTAGCCTCATAAGCTCCAGCTAAATCCTCATTTCTTTCGTAATAACTTGGTAAATATTGATAATAAGTAGGGCTTGGGTTTGCACCTCCGTTAAAATCTAATCTGCTATTTCCTATTCTACCAAATTGATAGCCAACATTTGTTTGTAAAGAAGTATTGTCTGAAATATCCCAATAATGATTTAGCATAATAATTGGCTCTACAACTTCTTTTATTCTAGAATTTGTTTTTCGCCCGTTTAAATACCCCCAATAATCATTGTAAGCAATACCTTTTAAATCAAAAACCTCTTGTGTGTTTGGAGACGACTTACCTCTTCTGTTAGGTGTAAAAATAGCACTTAAATTAATGCTATGTTTTTCATTAAACTTCTTTTCAATAGCGGCAAAAAGAGAATATGCATTGTAGGAAGTACCTTCATTAAAGCCCTCTAAACCTGCTCTTCTACTTCCAGAAAAAGTCATGGCCCAACCACCATCTAACATTCCTGTGGAATGTGTAGCCATAACTCTATGCACATAACTTCTGTTAGAAGATGAATATGAAATTCTTGTTCCTGACCTTTGTTCTGAAGCTCTTGTATTAATATTGGTAGATCCTAAAATACCGCCAAATGTAAAATTTGAAGGCGCTAAGCCATTACTAAATTCTTGATTTCGTAAAACGTCATTTAAACCACCCCAATTACTCCACTGTGCTCTACCATCGTAAATTTTATTCATTTCAATGCCGTTGATAAGTACTTTACCATTTCCTGAGTCTAAACCTTTAATCCTAAAAAAAGAAGAACTAAACTCAAAAGCAGCTGTTCTTAAGTAGATGTCTCTTGTAGCTTGCAATAAACCTGCAATATTATCTGCAGCACTTGCATCATCATTTAATTCATCATCTGTGATGGTTATTAAACTTAAATCTTGATCTTCAGAAATATCCTTATAGAAAAGAATTATTCCTAAATCTACGATATCTCCAACAAAATCAACAGGAAAACTTTGAGTTTCATAACCTGCAAGTTTAAGCTCAACAATGTAGTTTCCTTTTGGTATGTTTTTTATTGCAAAAGCCCCGTCTAAACCGGTTTTTTGATTTAATGCAGTATTTACAACACTTACCAAAACACCTTGCAGAGGGTCTTCAGAATCGCTATCTGTAACAATTCCTTTTACAATATTTTGAGCGTTAAATCCTGTAATACAGAATAGCAACACAAACATTGATAAAACAATTTTTCTCATAAATGTTTATTAATTTTTTATAAATATACTTATAATGGTGAGCAAAATTAATGTTTTTTCATAAATACCAATGTTAAAATGATAATTTGTAATTTTTAAAGTGGATTTTGTTTTATAAGTTTGCAATATAAATTATTAAAAATGAAAAAATATTTACTTTTTTTTATGCTTATATTATTAGGTGTAAATATAAATTTTGCTCAAAATAAAGGGAAACAATATAATATTAGAACTGTAGCTTTTTATAATCTAGAAAATCTTTTTGATACTATTAACGACACCACTATAAATGACGAAGCTAGCCCCATGATGGAGCTTAAATCCAACAGATCTGAAGTATATTGGGATAAAATTGATAAGTTAGGTAGTGTAATTGCTCAAATTGGAGAAGAAAAAGCCAATACAAGTCCAACACTTTTAGGAGTTTCTGAAGTTGAAAATTTAGGAGTTTTAGAGGATTTGGTAGAATCTGATCGTTTAAAGAAAAAAGGATACGGCATTATACATTACGATTCTCCAGACAAACGTGGAATTGATGTGGCATTACTATATCAGAAGAGATATTTTAAACCTGTATTTCATCAAGCATTTAACCCTAACATATACAGAAATAACAGAAAAGTATATACAAGAGATCAATTATTGGTTTCTGGTTATTTAGATGATGAATTGATTCATATTATTGTAAACCATTGGCCTTCCAGAAGTGGTGGAGAAGCTAAAAGTAGACCTTTGCGTGAAAAAGCGGCTTATCAAAATACAAAAATTAAAAAATAAAACAGAATGTTTAAAATTTATTTTGTCCATTAAGTAATTTTAACATCAGAAACAAACTTATTAAAATTCAATTTTAAGCCCTGAAATAATCGTCCTAGAAAAATTAAAAGGATATATTGAATTAGCATAACTTTGCTGTGCATTGTAGTGCTCAAATAAATTGGTCACCGACCCGTAAAGACTAACTTTTTTGAATTGATTCAAGAATTAGATAGAGTAGAAGGTATCGAACGATTTAGAATATCTTCTATAGAACCTAATCTGTTGAGTAACGACATTATCGATTTTGTTGCTCAATCCAATAAGTTTATGCCGCATTTTCATATACCATTACAATCAGGATCTAATACTATTCTGAAAGCAATGCGAAGAAAATACTTGAAAGAGTTATATGTAGAGCGAGTAACAAGAATTAAAGAATTAATGCCTCATGCATCTATTGGTGTAGATGTTATTGTTGGTTTTCCGGGAGAAACAGAAGATGAGTTTTTAGCAACCTACAATTTTTTAAATGAGTTAGATGTTTCTTACTTGCATGTATTTACTTATTCAGAAAGACAAAACACTACTGCAGTAAAAATGGAAGGAGTTGTTCCAAAGCACATTAGAGCTGAGAGAAGCAAAATGTTACATATACTTTCGGATAAGAAAAAGAGATTCTTTTACGAACAGCATATTGGTAAAAAATACAAT